>DATFYX010000044.1 GCA_035314825.1 Candidatus Eremiobacteraceae bacterium | reverse complement strand
TGGTTTTTCATGTTCTTCGGAGGCTATGGGTATTATTGGAGATGGTAGGAGTCGATAGAGCCCCCGGTACTCTCCGCGTCGCCCCGCTTGGATTGGACACGCTCGCGGAGATTCAAATGGCGCCCTTCACATGCTTATTTGTATTCCTGATGTGGTATTGTTCCGGATTCTTGGACCAGCCTGGACCGCCTGGATTCCAAAAGGAGCTCAATCCGTTCAAAGGCGTGCCCCACCAAATCGTCGTCAAGATCACGAGAGCTGGCGAAATAAGGATAGATGGGATAACGACAAGCCCACGCCACATTTACGACGACATGGCGATTGCGATTCAGGCTCATAAGCGCCACGGTTACCCAACGAGAATAGCGCTCTTTTGCGATAGGGAGGCGCCCTGGAGCTCAACCATCAGAGTGCTCGACGCGGCGCGTTATGCAGGAGACGATGAAGTCGAATTCGCCACGCGTTGACGTACTGAAGTTCCGCGTCTTCTAATACGTCCACACGCTTCGACTGCAGGCCCTGTGACGGTGCGTGAAGCAGCGCTGAGTATGAGACCTCGAAGCGACCTCGAAGTAGACGTTAGGGGACCGATTGGAGCCGAGTCTTATGCGCTCTCGCCTTATTGTATGTTTGAGTCTCCTTGTTGCCATCATATTTTCCCAAGGCACATTTGAGGCCAAGGCCGATCCATACACTACCCCGAGCGCAATTCTAGCGAATCCCGGCAAATACGACGGCCAACACCTGATAGTGGCCGGCACAGTTGAACGTATTCAAGCGACAGTCTCGGTGCGAGGAGACTATATCGATACTTTTGACCTCTGTGACAGACGTTGCGTTAGGGTATTGTTGTTCGGGGATCCGACGATTTACGAAGGTGAGCTCCTTGCGGTTCATGGCAAGTACACCGAGGTGAAACAGGCCAGCGGCATTACGTTTAACAACGAGATTAGGGCCGATGCCGGCTCGGCCTCGATCTCAACTGCAGCGCCTGGGGCCGGACCAACGAACGTGCAGCAGCTCGTCACGCTAACCGTTACCGCCGTCCGCGGCTGCCGAAAGCTTGAGATCCAATGGTTCATGATATATGGAGACTACGCCGTCGGAGGCTTGGAATGCGGCGAGGGCGGCGGAGCAATCGCAGCCGTCAAGTGGGATGGCCGATGGAATCGGTTGACGTCCGGCGGCGGTGCCCTGGATGTGGAAGGCTTGGAAAGGCAGTATGATGTGCCGGAGGATATCGCTAAGGTCCTCATGGCGCCCTGTCCGGCGGGCCACTCACATCCGTTGATCGGCGAGCATGTGGCCGCCGGGGCGACCGTCTGTACTCCCTAGACAAATGAAGCCCCGTCGGCCCCCTAGCTGGCCCGAATTCGGATTATCGGCATCCGCGACGACGCATCAGGGAGGCACTGCCCAACCGTCACCAATCCCCATGCCGGATTGCTGGATCCGGTATAAGCTTTTTGCGGCGTGCACGCGCACAGAACCGTGCACGCCATGTTCGCCGACGCCCTCGAAGGCGGGATTGTCGAACGCAATCCTGCGGCGGGCATGAACAAGCGGCTGCCTCGCGTGCCTCGTGTCGAGCAGCGTACGCTAAACGAGGAGGAGGCGAAGTGGCTACTTGAGACTTCGAAGGGAACGCGCTTGCATACATTCGTGACGCTCGCGCTCTACACTGGAGCGCGAAGAGGCGAATTGCTCGCCTTGACGTGGCCGTTCGTGGACCTTGACTCAGCGCGAGTCACGATTGCGCATAGTCTGGCCGACGACGGCACGCTAGCCGAGCCGAAGCGTGAACGCTCCCGAAGAACAATCGTGCTGCCTCCGGCAGCGGTCGGGGCGCTGCGCGCTCACAAGGCGATGCAGGCGTCGCACCGGCTCGCAAAGGGACCGTTGTACCTCGACCGGGGCTTCTTGTTTGCGGATGAGATAGGCCGGCCGTGGAAACTCAGCAGCCACGCCACGCTATTCAAGGGGATCGCAAAGCGGGCCGGGCTCGACGCTGGAGTGCATATCCACACGCTGCGCCACACGTTCGCAAGTTTGGCACTGCGGGCGGGTGTGCCAATCACGACACTAGCGGCGATCCTGGGGCACGACACAGCCATGCTCATGCGAGTGTACGGCCACCAGCTGCCGTCGGCTGAGGACACGGCGGCCAAAGCGTTGCAGCAGGCTTTAGCAGGCGCGTCGTAAGGCCGTTAAGAAAATGGCCTTTCGAGTCCGTTTTGCAGTCGTTCGTGACCATTTCGTGACCACGGCGGCTAGACCGAACAAGGTTAAGAACCGTAGCACGAGCGCAAAGCCTTACGCGATGGGCGTCGCAGACAACACGCCGACGTAGCTCAGTTGGTAGAGCAGCGGTTTCGTAAACCGCAGGTCGTCAGTTCGAGCCTGACCGTCGGCTTTGTCGCAAACCCATAGGACAAGATGTTGATAGCCGCGTTAAGCGCATTGGTCTTGCAAGTTGCTCCTGCGCAATACGACGTGACGTATTCGTGCGACTGTAGGCCGCAGGCCACCCAGAGCTCCGGAACCCTCACGACCCTGCCCAAAACGGGCGGCGATTTCGACGTCGATTACGCCAATGCCGGCGTGGCCACGCTAGGCTACGCGCTACGCGGCGGCCAACGGACCGTCGCGGACGCTCCCGGCCTGCAAGCCGGGAACAAGTGGCAATCCTCGGTGGACGTGCTCGTCCAGGATCAGACGTTCCCGGTGCCGGTCGCCGCGTCGCTCACCGGCGTCGACCAAGGGGTCGCTACCATCGAGGTCCACGGGGAGCTTGACAACGTCCCCATGAGATTGGGGTTCGGCACCGTCCCGATGACAATCACGCTCAGCTTTGTCGAGCATGTGAAGCTGGGCCAAACGGCAGACACTTCCCCGGTGCTGGTCGCGCTCGCCGAAACCATCGTGGACCACTTCGAACGAGATGTCTATGGCCGGCCGTTCGACTCTACGGTGAAGGCCGAGCTCACCGCCAAGTAAGCGCTCGAGGGCTGTGACGCCGTTCACAGTCCAAACGTGCCCGCACATCTTCCCACATGATAGGCGTTCCCTCCCGAGAATAGACGATAGTTCTTCATAGAAGGGAGGCGAGCGCCGATTCCGACCAATTCCTTGGCCGCTGAGCGATCGATGCTGCTCGCCACGTTGGAGGCGACGGCCGACGGCATATTGGTCGTCGACCGCACGGGCAAGATCGCCCGTTACAACAAACGCTTTGCGTCGATGTGGCGCATCCCCGAGAACATCCTCGAGGCGGGCGACGACGAGCGCGCGATCTCCCATGTCATGCGCCAGCTCAAGAATCCCGACGCGTTCATCAGCAAGGTGCGCGAGCTGTACGCCGACCCGCACGCCGAGAGCTTCGACATGCTGCATTTCATCGACGGGCGCATCTTCGAGCGCTATTCGATCCCGCAGTTCATCGACGGCGAACCGAGCGGCCGCGTTTGGAGCTTCCGCGACGTCACCGATCGCGCCGCGGCAGAAGAAGCGCTGCGGCAAAGCCGCGCGACGCTGGCCGAGGCGCAGCAGATCGCGCATCTGGGCAGCTGGTCGATGGACCTGGTCACCGGCGACGTGCACTGGTCCGAGGAGATCTACCGCATCTACGGCATGACCGAAGGCACCGACAAGCCGGTCCCGTTCGCACAGTTCGACCATCCCGACGACGCCGCCGCGGTGCGGCGGGCGACCGAGGAATCCAAGCGCCTACGCGAACCGTTCAATATCGACCATCGCATCGTTCGCCGCGACGGCACCGTGCGCTGGGTCCAAGAGCGTGGCGATTTCTTCTTCGACCGCAACGGCAAACCGCTGCGCAGCGTCGGCACGATGATCGACATCACCGAGCGCAAAGAGACGGAGCAGCAGCTCGCGCGCCACGCCCATTACGATTCGCTCACCGAGCTCCCCAATCGCACGCTGCTCGCCGACCGCGCGAATCAGGCGATCGCATATTCAGACCGCCACAAGCGGCCGACGGCGGTGCTGTTCCTCGACCTCGACCGGTTCAAGAACGTCAACGACACGCTCGGCCACTCGATCGGCGACGCGCTGCTCAAGGCGGTGGCCGGCCGGCTCAAACGCAGCGTGCGCGCAGTGGACTGCGTGGCGCGCTTGGGCGGCGACGAGTTCATCATCGTCTTGACCGATCTGCCCAACTCGCAAGCGGCCATGAAGATCGCGCAGAAGATCGTCAACGAGACCGGCCGCTCGTACGTCGTCTCCGGCCACGAGCTGTTCACCACCGCCAGCATCGGCATCAGTATGTATCCCGCGGACGGCCACGACGTTGAAACGCTGCTGCGCAACGCCGACACGGCGATGTACCAGGCCAAGGACCGCGGGGGCAACAACTTCCAGTTCTTCGCGCCTGAGATGCACGCGGTCGCCGTCAAGCGGCTGTCGCTCGAGAACGAGCTGCGCAACGCGCTGCGTCGCGACGAGTTCTTGCTGCACTACCAGCCGATCGCGTCGCTGCGCACGGGTCAGATCGTCGGCGCCGAAGCGCTGCTGCGCTGGCGCCACCCCACGCTGGGTTTGAGGCTGCCCGACGACTTCACGGCGATCGCCGAGGATGCAGGGTTGATCGTGCCGATCGGCGCCTGGGCGGTGCGTGCCGCGTGCGAGCAGATGAAGAACTGGCAACGCCAGGGCGTCGCCCCGGCGCGCATCACCGTGAACATCTCGCCGCGCCAGTTCGCCGAGCCGCACTTCATCAAGATGATCGCGGGCGTGCTGCGCGCGACCCGCTTGGAGCCCTCGTCGCTCGAGATCGAGCTCACCGAGACCGGCATCATGGCCGACGTCAAGCGCTCCGTGCGCATCATGCGCCAGCTCGCGTCCATGGGCGTGCGCACCGCCATCGACGATTTCGGCACCGGCTACAGCTCGCTCGCCTACCTCAAACAGCTCCCGGTGTCGTCGCTGAAGATCGACCGCCAGTTCATCCGCACCATCGAAAGCGATTCGTTCGACTCGACCATCGTTGGCGCGATGATCACGGTGGCCCACAACCGCCGGCTGCAGGTCGTCGCGGTCGGCGTCGAGACCCTCATCCAGCGCGACGCGCTGCGCCGGCTGACCTGCGATGAGATCCAGGGGCACCTGCTGAGCGCGCCGCTGCCCGCCTCCGAACTGCAACGCCTGCTCGAGCAAAGGCCAGCCGCGCAGACCGACGCAGTCTGAAAACCGGTTTTCCAGGAAAAATATCCGGTGCATGGAAGCTTTTCGGCTCCCACGCCTTAGACTGATTTCTGGGAGACCCCCGGCCAATGCATAAGGACCGACAGTTCGGTTTTTCGACGCGCGCGCTGCATGCGGGCACTCCGCCCGATCCCGCGACCGGCGCCCGCGCGGCACCGCTCTATATGAGTTCCAGCTTCGTCTTCGACTCGGCCGAGCACGCGCGCGAGCTGTTCTCGCTGCGCAGCTACGGCACCATCTACTCGCGCATATCCAACCCGACCGTCGCGGCATTCGAGGAGAAGATCGCAAGCCTTGAAGGCGGCCTCGGGGCGGTGGCGACTGCGTCTGGTCAGGCGGCTCAGCTGCTCGCCATCCTGACGCTGGCGCAAGCGGGCGACCACATCGTCGCCTCGTCCAATCTGTACGGCGGCACGGTGACGCAGTTCGCCGTCACGCTCAAACGCATGGGCATCGACGTCACCTTCGTGCCTAACGGCGATCCTGCGGGCATGCGCGCGGCCGTGCGTCCCAACAGCAAAGCGTTCTACGTCGAGACGATCGGCAACCCGCTCGGCAACGTCGCAGACCTCGATGCGTTGGCGGCCGCGGCGCACGGCGCCGGCCTGCCGCTGATCGTCGACAACACCTTCGCCTCGCCGTATCTATGCCGCCCGATCGAGCACGGCGCCGATATCGTGCTGCATTCGGCGACCAAGTTCTTGAGCGGCAGCGGAACGCTGATCGGCGGCGTGCTCGTCGAATCCGGCAAGTTCGATTGGAACGCCGGCAAGCATCCGCTTATCGCAGCGCCAAGCCCGGCCTACCACGGCATGAGCTTCGCCGAGACGTTCGGCGAGTTCGCGTTTCTGTGCCGCTCGCGGCTCGAAGTGCTGCGCGACATCGGCGCTTGCATGTCGCCGATGAACGCCTGGCTGCTGATCCTCGGTCTTGAGACCCTTGCAGTGCGCATGCCCCGGCACGTCGCGAATGCCGTGCGCGTCGCCGAGTTCCTCGAAGGGCACGAAGGCGTGGCCTGGGTGAAGTATGCCGGCCTGCCGTCAAGCCCGCAACACGCGATGGCGCGGCGCTATCTGCCGCACGGCGCCGGCTCGATTTTCACCTTCGGCGTGCGCGGCGGGCGCGAAGCCGGCGTGAAGTTCATCGACTCGCTGCGGTTGTGGAGCCACCTCGCCAACGTCGGCGACGCCAAGAGCTTGGTCATCCATCCGGCATCGACCACGCATCAGCAGCTGAGCGACGAGGAGCTCGTCGCTGCGGGCATCACGCCCGATATGGTGCGCCTGTCGGTCGGGCTCGAGGACGTCGACGATCTCATCTGGGATCTCGAAAATGGTCTAGCGGCGGCGCAGAGCGTCGCGCTGGCAGAAGCGGGAGCCGGGCTGTGATCCTCGAGTCGCCCGAACAGCGGCGCGCGTTGCTGGATCGCTCGCACAACGTCGCGATGGTCGGCGCGAGCGCCAATCAGTTGCGCCCCAGCTATTTCGTCTTCCGGTATCTCAACACGCACGGCTTCGACGTCCGACCGGTCAACCCGGCGTACAGCGACGTCGACGGCATCGTGAGCTACCCGACGCTGGCGGCGTACGCCGCCGAGAACGGGCCGCCGGATATCGTCGACGTCTTCCGCAAGCCGGCCGACGCGCCGCAGGTCGCGCGCGACGCGGTGGCGGCCGGCGCCAAGGCGATCTGGTTCCAGTACGGCGTCATCAACGACGAGGCGATCAAGATCGCCGACCAGGCTGGGCTGGACGTCGTCGTCGATCGCTGCATGAAGGTCGAGCACGCGCGTTTTGCGGGCGGGTTGACCGTCAGCGGTATGAACTCAGGCGTATTGACGTCTAAACGGCGGGCGTTATGACACCAGACCGTCGGTCGAATAAATTCGACCGCTCCAACCGCCGGTCATTCGACCGCTCCATGGGGAGTTTGATCATGCATCGTCATCTGTTCGCCTTGGCGCTTTGCGCTGTTCTCTTGGCCGGCGCGCTGAGCGGCTGCACGAAGGTCAGCACGTCGACGTCCGGCGGGCCCCAAAGCCAGACCATTCCTGGCGTGCTGCGCATCGGCAACAATTCAGAGCCGGACACCATGAACCCGGTCGTGGGCAACCTGCAGACCGAAGTGGACCTCTCGATGTTCTGGGGCGGCTATCTGCTGAACTGGACCGACCAGAACAAGTTCATCGGCGAGCTGGCGACGGAGGAGCCGACACTCGACAACGGCGGCATCAGCAAAGACGGACTGGCGATCACGTACCATCTGCGCAAAGGCGTCAAATGGCAGGACGGCCCGGAATTCACCGCCGACGACGTCATCTACACCTGGCAGCAGGTGATGAATCCCAAGAACAACGTCGGCAGCCGCGTCGGTTACGATATCATCGCGGCGATCGACAAGAAAGATCCATACACGATCGTCGTCCATCTCAAGAAGCGTTTCGCTCCGTTCGTCGCCACGTTCTTCAGCATGTCGGCGAACCCGTATCCGATCCTGCCTAAGCACCTGCTTTCCCAATATCCCGACATCAACAAGGTGGCGTACAACAACAAGCCGGTCGGCACCGGGCCGTTCATCGTCACCGACTGGGAGAAGGGCAGCCTGATCACGATGGTCGCCAACCCCAATTACTGGCGCGGGCCGCCGAAGCTGCAAAAAGTCGAATACCACATCATCCCCAACGAGAACACGCTGCTGACGCAGCTGCAGACGCACGAGATCGACTTCACCTACAACGCCTCTGCGTCGCAGTATCCCGAGCTCAAGAATATCCCGGGCACGGTCGTCTACTTGACGCCCTTCACGCAGTACGGCGAACTCGGCTTCAACACGAGCGTGGCGACGCTGTCAGACAAGATGGTCCGCCAGGCGTTGACGTACGCGACCGACAGCGAGGAGCTGATCCAAAAGGTGACGCTCGGCGTGAACATCCCGGCATCCACCGATCAGCCGCCGTTCCTGTGGGCCTACGATCCAAACGTCAAGAAGTATCCGTATGACGTCGCCATGGCGGGCAAGCTCCTGGATGAGGCGGGATGGAAACTCGGACCCGATGGCTATCGCTACAACGCGAAGGGCGAAAAGCTGAGCATCCAGTTCACCGGGGCGACCGGACGGGCTGACAGTCTGAAGCTTGAAGAAGTCGTCCAGGCGCAATGGCGCAAAGTCGGCGTCGACGTGGCGATCAAGAACTATCTCTCGCCGCAGCTCTTCGCAAGCTACGGTGCCGGCGGCATCCTGCAAACGGGCAAATTCGACGTCGGCATCTACTCATGGAACAACGGCGTCGACCCGGACAATTCGACGCTGTGGATGTGCGATCAGATCCCGCCGGCAGGCCAGAACACGTATCATCTCTGCGATCCGCAGATCGACGCCGCGGAGCAGATCGCGCTGACCCACTACGACATTCCCACGCGCAAGAAAGCTTACTACACGATCGCCGAGCGCTTAGCCGAAGATCAGCCCGCGATCATCAACTGGTTCTACCGCCGCCTGGACATCGGGAGCGTGGACTTCAAAGGCTATAAGCCGGCGCACGCCGTCACCCAATTCTGGAACACGTGGGAGTATTCGATCTGATCGCTTTGCCTAAGGATGTCGTAGCGCGCTCTTGCAGCGCGCTCGCCGCGCTCGCGCTGTGTCTTGCGTTCGCCGGCTGCTCGAAGGTACAGACGAGCACGCAGCCTGCTGCACAGGCGCCGTCACACCCAGGGGTCGTGCGCATCGTGGGCGCGGGCACGCTGGACTCGCTGGTGCCGGAGCTGTCCGCGTCCGCCGCCTCGAGCGACGCGGCGATGTTCTGGGGCGGCTGGTTCTTCCTCGTGAACGACAAAGGCCGGCTGGTGCCGGATCTCGCCACCGAGATCCCCACGACCACGAACGGCGGCATCAGCGCGGACGGTCGGACCATCACCTATCACCTGCGCAAGGGCGTCCTCTGGCACGACGGCGTGCCGTTCACCGCTGACGACGCGATCTTCACCTGGCACGCGATCATGAATCCGGCCAACAATGTCGTCAGCCGCACGGGCTGGGATCAGATCGAATCCATGAGCGCGCCCGACGACCACACGCTCGTCGTCGTGCTCAAGCGGCCGTACGCGCCGGCGATCGCCACGTTCTTCGCGCCGAGCCTCGCGGCGATGCCCGTGCTGCCAGAACATCTGCTCAAAGATCTTCCCGACATCAATCACGCGGCGTACAACAACAAGCCGGTCGGCACCGGGCCGTTCATGGTCGCCTCGTATCAGCCGCAGATCGGCATCACGCTGGTCGCGAATCCCCACTACTGGCGGGGCCCGCCGAAGCTCAAAGAGATCGACTATCTGATCATCCCCGACTCGAACACGCGCACCATCATGATGCGCACGGGCGAAGCGGACGTCTACTCGGATGCGCAGGTCAACCAGTTGCCCGAGCTGGCGGCGATTCCCCGCGCCACGCTGCATCGGACGCCGTTCAACGAGTTCTACTATCTGACGTTCAACACCACGCATCCCCCGCTCGACGACGTGCGCGTGCGGCGCGCGCTCGCGATGGCGATCGACAAGCAGTACATCATCCGCAACGTTATGCACAGCGCGGCCGATCCGGCGGTCGGCGACCAGCCATCTTATCTGTACACCTACGATCCGCACGTGCCCGCGCCGGTGTACGATCCCAAGGGCGCCGCCGCGCTTTTCGACGCCGCGGGCTGGACGCTGGGCGCCGACGGCGTGCGCACCAAGAACGGCAAACCGCTTGAGCTGGTCTACGTGTTCGATCGCGAGGCAAGCGATGGCGAGCGCCTCGGCGCCATCCTTCAGCAACAGCTGCGCGCGGCCGGCGTGGACCTGTCGGTCAAGGGCATCGCGCACAGCATCTATTACGCCGACAAGAACGCGGGCGGCATCTTGTCGCAAGGCAAGTTCGACATCGCCTATGAGGGCTGGATCGGCGGCGTCGACCCCGACGACATCGCGCTCTGGGCGTGCGATCAGCGCGGCGGATTCAACCACTCGTTCATCTGCGACCCGCGCATCGACGCGGCCGAACGCGACGCGCTCACGCATTACGACACGGCGACGCGCAAAGCAGCCTACCAGCGGATCCAAGACCTGCTGGCGACGGATATGCCGGTCGACTTCTTATGGTGGACGCGGCGCAACGACGCGGTGGCGAAATCCGTGCACGGCTACGAGCCGGCGCCCGCGGTCACGACCTTCTGGAATTCATGGGAATGGACCAACTGATCGACCTGCGCAGCGATACGGTCACCAAGCCAACGGCGGCGATGCGCGCGGCGATGGTCGCGGCGGAAGTCGGCGACGACGTGTACGGTGATGACCCGACCGTCGCGCAGCTCGAGCGCGAGACCGCGGCCGTGTTGGGCAAAGAGGCCGCCCTGTTCGTGGCGAGCGGCACGATGGGCAATCTGGTCTGCGTGCTGGCGCACTGCGCGCGTGGCGAGGAAGCGATCGTCGGCGACGAAGCGCATCATTACTTGTACGAATCCGGCAGCGCTGCCGCGTTCGGCGGCATCCAGCTGCGGCCGATCCCCAATCACGGCGGCGAGCTGGAACCCGACGAGGTCGAACGCGCGGTGCGCGGAACCGACATCCATTTCCCGCGTACCGCATTGCTGTGCCTCGAGAACACCCACAATCGCGGCGGCGGCCGGCCGCTCAGCGTGGCGCGCACCGAGGCGCTGGCCGCCGTCGCGCACCGCCATGGGTTCCCCGTCCATGTCGACGGCGCGCGCCTGTTCAACGCCGCGGTGGCGCTGGGCGTGCCCGCAAGCGCCCTCACGAGAAGCGTGGACTCGGTCACCATCTGTTTTTCGAAGGGGCTGGGCGCGCCGGTCGGCTCGGCCGTCGCCGGCAGCCGCGCCTTTGTCGAACGAGCGCGACGAGTACGCAAAATGGCGGGCGGCGGCTGGCGCCAGGCGGGCGTGATCGCGGCACCGGCCCTCATCGCGTTGCGCGAGGGTCCGAAACGCCTGCACGAGGACCACGCCAACGCGAAGGCGTTCGCGGCGGCGCTCGCCACCGGCGGAGAATTCGACGCCGATCCCGACGCGTTCGCGACGAACATCATCATGTTCGCCCTGCCCGCGGCATCTCCCATCGATCCGGCGGCGCTGCTCCGCGACTGGCGCGACGCCGGCGTGCTGGCCAATCACCTAGGGCGCGGACGCTTTCGCGCCGTGACCCATCTCGACGTTTCGCGCGATCAGGTCGTGCGCGCTGCCAGGATCATGACCGCCGCGGCGCAGGAACGGCGGAAGGGAGCCGTGCATGTCTAGACGCTTCATCTTCGCATTTACGGCGGCGATCGCGTTGTGCGCGCCGCTTTACGCGCTCGGCGACGACGCACAGAGCCCGCCGCCGTCGCCGCCGCTCGAAACGCCGGTCCCGGCGCCCGGCGACGCCGCGATCGCGGTGATCGCCGACGCCTACTACAAGGGCGAATGGAAGTTCAGCCCCGGCACCGCGACCGACACCGGCGTGCATCAATACGACGCGCAGCTCGGGACCTTCACACCGGCCAGCATCGGCGCCTATGACGCGAGCCTGCACGCGACGCTTGACAAGCTGCAGCGCCTCGACTCCTCGAAACTGTCTCTGGACGGACAGACGGATCAACAGATGCTCGAGGAGTCGATCCAGCAGACGCTTTTCTGGGACGAACAGCGCCCGACGTGGCGCGAGCAGCCCAGCTACTACTCGGACATCGCGGCGGACGGCGTCTACGGCATCATGTCGCGCAACTTCGCGCCGCTCGCACAGCGGCTCACGCTCGTCGTCGCCCGCGAGAAGCAGATCCCTGCGATGTTGGCGCAGGGCGAGAAGAATCTCGAGCCGGCGCGCGTCGCCCCGATCGTGGCGACGACGCAGACGCTGGACGCCGCAGGCGCCATTGATTTCTTCTCGCATGACGTCCCCGCCGCGTTCGCCGGCGTCCAAGACAACGCACTGCGAGCGCAGTTCGCCGCGGCGAACGCCGCCGCCATCAAGGCGCTCAACGGCTACGCGGCGTTCTTGAAAGCGGACGTCGTGCCGCACGCCGGCGGCACGTTCGCCATCGGTGCCGCGGACTACGCCGAGCTCGAGCGCTGGCAGAACGTCGCCGACATCCCGCTGGCGCACCTGCTGCAGATCGGCCAGGCGGATCTGGCCAAGAACAAGGCGGCGTTTCTGGCGACCGCGCATTCGATCAGCCCGTCGAAGACGCCGCAGCAAGTGCTGGCGCAGATACGGCTCGATCATCCCGGCAACGGCCAATTGATCGCAGCCGCGCAAGGCGATCTCAACGGCCTCGTCTCGTTCATCAAGCTCAAGGACATCATCGACCTGCCGCCCGCGCCGATCGCCAAAGCGCGGCCGACACCGCAGTTCCAGGCTCAGACATCATTCGCGTCCATGAACTCGCCCGGTCCGCTCGAGACCAAGGCGACCGAGGCCTACTACAACGTGACGCTCGTCGATCCGAACTGGACGCACGCGGAAGCCGAGCAGCATCTGGAGTTCTACAACCAGCCCAGCCTGCTCGTGATCTCTGCGCACGAGACCTACCCGGGCCACTACACGAATTATCTCTTCAATAAAGAACATGACCTAAGCCTGGTGCGCAAGGTCGAATGGAACAACGCCTTCGGCGAAGGCTGGGCGCACTATGACGAGCAGATGATGGTGGACGAAGGGCTAGGCAATGGAGATCCCCGGTACCGTCTGATGCAGCTCTCGTTGGCCTTGCAGCGCGACTGCCGCTACATCGTCGGCATCGAAGAGCACACGCAGGGCATGACCGTCGCGCAGGCCACGGCGTTTTTCGAGGCCAACGCGTTCATGGGCAAAGAGCCATCATACCGCGAGGCCGTGCGCGGCACGGTCGATCCGCTCTACGGCTACTACACGCTGGGCAAGCTCATGCTGCTCAAACTGCGCGCGGATTACCAGACCAAGCAAGGGAGCGCGTATCACCTGAACCAGTTCCACGATGAGGTGCTCTCGCACGGCGATCCGCCGATCTACTTCCTGCGCAAGTTCTTGCTCGGCGCGGGGGACACCGGCGCTCTGCTGTAAACGTCGAAGGCGCGTCGTCGCCTCCGGTTCCTCGCTGCGGTCCGATTCATCGGATTTGGCCCTCTCTACGTAGTATTAGGTGAGCGGTTCCCCGTTCGCCCTGCGGGAGCCGCTCAGCCATTTCGAAGAACCTATCGCCGCATGCCATTGCTTTGGACGGCGCTCGCGATCGCATTGACGACGATCCCGCCGGCCGGGCCGGCGCTGTCCGCCGCGCAGACCGGTCGCGCGGCCGCGTCGGCTCAGAGGCCGGCGGCCACACCGCAGCCGATCACTATCGATGCGGTCGGCGACGTCATGCTCGGCTGGCGTGTCAGCACGCTCGTGCAGTCCGATGGCACCGATGCGCCCTTCTCGGGCGTGCGCACGATTCTCGCGCGCGCGGACGCGACGGTCGGCAACCTCGAGTGCCCGCTCTCCGACCGCGGCACGCCAACGAAATCGAAGTCGAAGAAGGATCTCAAGGCGCGCAAGGAGTTCGTACTGCGCGGGACCCCGGCCGCGGCCCCTGGGCTTGCCGACGCGGGTTTTGCCGCCATGACCCTGGCCAATAACCATATCCTCGATTACGGCGCCGACGCCCTCGACGACACGCTCGCAGCGCTGCACGCCAGCGGCATCGAGACCGCGGGCGCAGGCGACGACGCTGCGCTCGCCTGGCAGCCTGCGTATTTCGAACGCCGGGGGACGCGCGTCGCGCTGCTGGGCATCTCGGAGGTCATCCCGCGCGGCTACGGCGCGGGCCGTACGACGCCCGGGGTCGCACCCGGCCGCGATCCGTTGACCGGCGAAGTCGATGCCTCGTATCTCAAGCTTCTCGCCCAGGTGATCCGCCATGCGCGCGGACGCGCCGACGTCGTGATCGTCTACGAGCACTGGGGAACCGAACTGCTCGGACCTCCGTCCGCCGATCATGTGCGCCTGGCCCACGCGGCCATCGACGCAGGGGCGACGCTGGTCCTCGGCGCCCACCCGCACGTCCTCGGCCCCGTAGAGGACTATCATGGCGGGCTCATCGCCTATTCGCTGGGCAACTTCGTATTCGACACCCAGCCGGGCATCCAGACGCATAGCGCGATCCTGCAGATCACGCTGCGCGGTCCGACGGTCGCTTCGTGGCACGCCATCCCCGTCGTGCTCAAAGGGGGCGTGCCCGTGCCGGCCGCTGGGGCCGACGCGACCCTGATCCAGCAGCTGCTGGCCGGGGTGGTCCAAGCCACCCCGCCGGCCAGCCCCGCTCCGCGGACCCTGGTCTCGCGGCCCGGACCCCCTCCAGGCGCTCCGCAGGCCGCCGCGCATGGACCCCCGCAATAGACCTGACGATAACCAAATAGTATGCTTCCCCCGCTGGTGGTCGTCGATCGCCTGACCAAGCGCTTCGGCGAGGCCACCGCCGTTGACGGCATCTCCTTTGCCGTCGCGCCGGGCGAGATCTTCGGATTTTTGGGGCCCAACGGCGCGGGCAAGACCACCACGATCAAGATCCTGACGGGGCTGCTGCGCCCGACGTCCGGACGGGCCACGGTGGGCGGCTTCGACATCACCACGCACCCGGTCGAGGCCAAGCGGCTCTTCGGCTACGTGCCCGACGAGCCGGCGCTTTACCCCAAGCTCACAGCCGTGGAATTCCTCAACTTCATCGGCGACATCTACGAGATGAAGACGGCGCACAAGCAGGCGCGCATTCGCGAACTGCTCGCGCTGTTCGAGCTGGACGCCGACGCCGGCGGGCTGCTCGAGAGCTTCTCGCATGGCATGCGCCAAAAGGTGGCGCTGTGCGCCGCGCTGCTCCACGAGCCGAAGATCTATTTCCTCGACGAGCCCACGGTCGGCTTGGATCCCAAGAGCGCGCGGCTGCTCAAAGACATCGTGCGCGCACTGACCCGCGCGGGCGGCGCGGTCATGATGTCCACGCACATCATGGAGATCGCCGAAAGCCTGTGCGACCGAGTGGCTATCATCGATCACGGCCGGATCGCGGCGCTCGGCACGGTCGCGCAGCTGCGCGAACTGCGCGGCCGCGACACGCTCGAAGAGGTGTTCTTGCACCTCACGGGCGGTTTCGAGGACCGCCGCATCGCCGACATCTTCCGCGAACCGGCGCGCGCATGAACCGCGGCGCGCTCGCCCAGACGTGGGTGCTCACGTGCGACCTGATCCGCTTCCGCATTCTCGCGTCGCGCCGCGACTGGACCAGCCGGACGCTCTACGTGGTGGCGACCGTCGCCTCGACCGCGTTGGTGCTCATGATCTTCGGCGGCACGTATCTCGGCGTGCGCGCGCTCGTCGCCGCGCATGCGACCGGCCTGCTCGTGAGCATCGCGGCGTGGGCGTTCTTGGTGTATCTGTTCACCGATCTCTTCATCGCGTTCGGACAGGCGCTCAACGACATGTACCTGTCATCCGACATGCCGATCCTGCTCGTCATGCCGCTGCGCGCGAGCAGTCTGATCGTCGCCAAGTTCATCCTCGGCGTCGCGCAGAACGAAGTCTATGTCGCCGTGTTCCTGCTGCCGTTCGTGCTCGGCTATCTGTTGGGCATGGCTGCGCCCTTGTGGGCCTATGCAGCGGCGATCGCCGGCCTGGCGTTCTTCCCCGCCATCTTGTACGCCGGCTTGGCGACCATCACCATCGTGGCGCTGCGCGTCATCCCGCCGCGCGTCGCCAAGGAGATGCTGTGGGTGATCGGCGCCGCCGTGCCGACCGGGTTCTGGCTGCTCAACTTCGCGCGCTTCGCGCACATGGACGGCGACATCAACTCACTGCATCTGCCGAGCGCACCGTCGTGGCTGCCGAGCACGTGGATGGGCCAGCTGCTCGCGTACTCAGGCGCGGGCGATGCCGGCCATGCGATGGCGTGGCTCGGTCTGATCGCGATGGTGACGTTCGTCGCCTGCCCGATCGGACTTGCGGTCGTGTCAGCGGGCTTCGTCGAGGGATGGAGCCGCGCCGCGGCGGGCAAGCGCGTCACCGCGATGAAATCCGGCGTTCCGCCGACGCTCAGCCCGATCGCCGCGATCGTCTGGAAGGACATCAGCATCGTGCTGCGCTCGCCGCAGCTGTGGTTCAACCATATCGCGTCGCTGGGCTTCATCGGCTACCTGCTCGTCGGCCATCAAGTGCAAAGCCCCATCCTGCCGCTCACCATCCAGCTCGCCATGCTGCAGATCGGCTTCGTGGCCGTGCTTGACAGCCTCAATCCCGGCATGACCGCGCTGTCCCTCGAGCACAAGTCTATCTGGCTTCTGCTCAGCTCGCCGCTCACGCCGCGCCAGCTCTTCACCGCTAAGATCATCAGCGCGTACGCGCAGACCGGGCTCATCACGACGATCGCCGCCATCCTGCTGGGCGCGGGCTATCAGCTGGGCGTCCTGCAGACCGGCGCGCTGGTCATCTTCGCGCTGCTCATGTCCGCCGCGGCGATCTGCTACGGCGTCGAGTTCGATACGCGCTATCCGTCATTTGATTGGGAGAACCCCAACGCCATCAACCGCGGTGTGCGCATGATCCTGCCCTTCCTCAACGGCTTGCTGGTCCTGGCGCTGTGCGGCTCGTTCTTGGCGGCGACGCGCGTGGGCCTGCACGGCGCGTGGAACGGCATGGCTGCCGTGCTACTCGGTCTGGTGTGGTGCGGTCTGGTCGTCGGCTGGATCGCTGTTCGCACCTCCCACGAGGCAGTGCGCAACATCGCCGGCCTCGAAATCTAGGAGGGCGCGTGCGCGCGAAGAGGGTGTCATGATCGAACTCGACCGGCCGACGTTTCAAAAGCTGTGGTCGCGCGACCAATGGGCGGGCCTGCCCGTCAACAAGTCGTTGCTTTCGCCGTTGTCGTTCATCGAGCGCAGCGTCCACGTCTATGGCGACAAGACCGCGATGGTCGACGGCTCGCGCCGCCTCACCTACGAGCAGCTCGGGGCGCGCACGTACCGGCTCGCGAGCGCGCTGCGCGCGACCGGCATCGAAAAGGGCGACCGGGTCGCGCTGCTCGCGTATAATTCGGACGAGGCGCTCGAAGCGCATTTCGGCGTGCCGCAGATCGGCGCGGTCCTCGTCGCCATCAACATCCGTCTGAGCGCCGACGAGATCGGCTACATCCTGGCGCATTGCGGAGCCAAAGCGATCATCGCACATCCGGACTTCGCCCATCTCATCGCGCCTGGACTGGCGGCATCCGACCTCGAGCACACGATCTGGGTCGGCCACGAGCCCGACGGAGCGGCCGAGTTTGCTCGACCGAGGACGGACGGTCGAACAAATTCGACCGCTACATACGAGGATTTCATCGCGAGCGGTAGCCCCGAGCCGTTCAATCTCGCCATCGCCGATGAAGAAGACCCGATCTCGATCAACTATACGAGCGGCACGACCGGGCGCCCCAAGGGCGTGATGTACACGCATCGCGGCGCGTATCTGAACGCGTTGGGCGAGGTCTATCACTCGGGCTTGACAGGCGACAGCGTGTATCTCTGGACGCTGCCGATGTTCCATTGCAACGGCTGGTGCTACACGTGGGGCGTCACCGCCGCGGGCGCCACGCACATCGCGCTGCCGCGAGTCGAACCCAAGGCGATCTTCGACCTGATCGAGCGCGAGCGCGTCACGCATCTATGCGGCGCGCCGACGGTCTTGGTCATGATCGCGAACGAGGCGCCGACGAAAGATTATCGGTTCCCGCGGCCGCTGCGCATCCTGACCGCCGGCGCGCCGCCGCCGCCGACGGTGATCGCGCGCATCGAATCGATGGGCGCCGTCCTCACGCATGCGTACGGACTGACGGAGACATATGGACCGCACACGGTGAGCGAGTGGCAGATCAAATGGAATGACAAAACGCCCGAGGAGCGCTCGCGCCTCAAAGCGCGCCAAGGAGTCGGCTTCATCCACGCGCCGGAGCTGCGCGTCGTGGATGACGAGATGCACGACGTGCCGGCCGACGGCACGACCATGGGCGAGGTCGTGATGCGCGGCAACAACGTCATGAAGGGGTACTTCAACGATCCGGCCGCGACCGAAAAAGCCTTTCGCGGCGGCTGGTTCCACTCCGGCGACCTCGGCGTGATGCACCCCGACGGATATATCGAACTGCGCGATCGCGCCAAGGACATCATCATCAGCGGCGGCGAGAACATCTCGACCATCGAGGTCGAGCGCGTCGTCTATGCGCACCCCGCCGTGTTGGAAGCGGCCGTCATCGGCGTGCCGGACGAGAAATGGGGCGAGGTGCCCAAGGCGTTCGTCACCCTCAAACCCGGCGCGACCGCGAGCGCGCAGGACATCATCGCGTTTTGCCGCGACAAGATCGCGCACTTCAAAGCGCCCAAGACGGTGGAGTTCGGCCCGCTGCCGAAGACGTCCACCGGCAAAGTGCAGAAGTTCAAGCTGCGCGACCAGGAGTGGGCTGGACGGGAGAAGCGGATCAACTAATGGCCACCATGCTCACCAAACCGACGGCGGAGGTCCTGCTCGAGCTGGACGTTCCGTTCGCCTACATCACGCTCAACCGGCCCGCCAAGCGCAACGCCCTGTCCGAGGGCGTGATGAACGCGATGATCACGGCGCTGCGCGAGGTCGGCAAGAATCCCGACGTCGCAGTCGTGGTGCTCAAGTCGTCCGGGACCATCTTCTCTTCCGGCCACGATCTGCGCGAGCTGATCAATCGCACGGTGATCGAGTACAAGCGCATCTTCGACCTGTGCGTCGAACTCATGGAGACGTTGCACGAGATCCCGCAGCCGGTGATCGCACAGGTGCAGGGACCGGCGACCGCCGCCGGCTGCCAGCTCGTGGCGGCCTGCGATCTCGCCGTCGCCGCGGACAGCGCATGGTTCGCGACGCCCGGCGTGAAGATCGGACTGTTCTGCTCGACGCCGATGGTACCGGTCACGCGCGCCATAGGCCGCAAGAAGGCGATGGAGATGCTGTTGACGGGCGAGCCGATCCCCGCGGCGGCAGCGGTGCGCGCCGGCCTGATCAACAAAGCCGTGCCCGCGGCGCAGCTTGAAGCTGCGGTACGTGAGTTCGGCCTTGCGATCGCATCCGTCAGCCCCAACGTCATCGCCTTGGGCAAGGAAGCGTTCTACCGGCAGATCGACATGCCCGAGCGCAAGGCGTACAACTACACCAAAGAGGTCATGACGTTCAACGCGCTCATGGCCGACGCGCACGAAGGCATCACCGCGTTCTTGCAAAAGCGCAAGGCGCGCTGGCCGCGCAGACACCCCTAACTTGCCAGGCGCGGCTGCTCGCGAAACGCGATCACGGCATCGCGCACCGAGGCGTGCACTCTGAACACCCGCGCGAGTCCGGTCAGCGCAAGCGCGCGGCGCATGCCCGGCCGGCTGGTGACGACCTTGACATCGCCGCCGGCTTCGCGCGCGGTGCGCAGCGCAATGATCAGCGAGCGGAACACGGCCGAGCTGGCCGCATCGAGCTGGTCCAAGTCGATGACGTGCAGCCGTCTGCCGTACTTGATGTGATGGCGGAACTCGTGGCGCACGAGCGAGGCCGCGCCCCCGTCGAACGGCTCGACGAACGGGGTGACGGTGATCGATGGGTAGCGTAACATGGGCATAGCCCTCCTTCGCCACCATCGTACGGTAGCGGGGGGTTGTCCCGAATCGGTGGTTTCACGGACCTTGGCGAGGGCGCTGTACGGAGAATCGCCTCCGTGCTAGCGGCGCCGTCCCATCAAGCTCACGTAGTAGAGCAGCTGCATGACCGACTGCGCGATGGCGGCCAGGTAGGTCAGCGCGGCCGCGCTGAGCACGGCCTGGGCGCCCGGCATCTCCTGGGCGGAGAGGACGCCGTTGGTCTGCAGCATCTGCAGCGCCCGGCTGCTGGCGTTGAGCTCGACGGGCAGTGTCACGATCGCGAACACCGCGGTGGCGCTGAACAAGATGATGCCGGCCCAGGCGAGTTGCGTGACCGACAGGATAAGGCCGGCCATGAAAAGCAGCGGCCCCACCCACGAGCCCACTTTCACGGCGGGCACGATTGCGCTGCGCATCTTCATGGGCGCGTAGCCTTCGACGTCTTGGATCGCGTGGCCGAACTCGTGGGCCACGACCGCAACCGAAGCCACCGAGTTCTGCGCCGAGCTTTGCGACAGGCACATGGCCTTGCGGCTCGGATCGTAGTAGTCGGTAAGCATGCCGGGGATCTGCACCACGCCGAAACGGTGGCCCGTCCGCTCCATGAGCAGCTCGGCCGTCTGCGCGCCGTTGATGCCGCTCGAAGTGGGCACGCGCGCGTAGCGCTTGAATGTGCTCGACACGCGCCATTGCGCCCACATGCCGAAGAGCAGCGGCGGGATCGCGTAGATCAGATAGGCCGGATCGAAGTAGAACATGGTTCTCGCGCACTTCGCGCGCTTGCCGTACCGCGCCTACCGCTCTACAATAGGGCTATGAAGCACATCGCCGTCGGCGCGTGTCTCGCGGTCTGGGCGTTGGTACTGGCGGTGCCCGCGCCTGCGAGCGCTTGCCCCGATCCTCCAAGGACCGTGCAGATATCGACGGCGGTCTACGGCTCGGATGCGACGTTCGAAGCGCTCGACCTCTACCTGCCCGCCGCGACCTCAGGAGAGCCGATCATCCTCTTCGCGCACGGCGGCGATTGGACGCGCGGCGACAAGGCGCAATACCGCGAGCTCGGCGAGCGCTTCGCGGGATGCGGCGTCGCGTTCGCCGCGCTCGACTACCCGCTCGCGCCGCCGGCACACGCAGACGCGCAGGCGGCGGACCTCGACAAAGCGGTCAAATGGGCGCTCGACAACGCGGCGGCGAAACGCTACGCGCGCACGAAGCTGTTTCTCATGGGCCACGGGTCCGGCGCGGAACTTGCGGCATTGGCCGCGCTCGACGCAAAGCTTGCGGTCGGCGCCGGCATGCCGCCCGGCGCGATCGCCGGCGTCATCGCGGTCGACGGCGAGGCCTACGATCCGTCGCAGGACGCATCGGCCGTGCAGGCCGATCCGGGCCGCATGCGTGCGTATGCCGCGGCGTTCGGCGACGATCCGGCGGGCTGGAAAGATTACGACTGCTCGCAGTTCATGAAGGGCAGCGAACCTCGTTTTCTGGTGGTGCACGGCGTGGACGATAGCATCGCGAGCCCCGCGTACTCCACTGCGTTCGTGCAGGAGCTCAAGGACGCGCACGACAGAGTGATCTTCCTGCAGCCGGACGGCAGAGACTACCGGGGCGTGCTCGTCAGCATGGTGCAGGACCCGCTGGATCCCGTGTTCGGCGCGCTGATGAACTTCGTCAGCGGTCCGTGATGCTGCCGTGGCTGGCGCTGGCCGCGATGATGGGCGCGGGCGGCGAGCCCTCGCCCTGCCCGTCCGCACCGTATGCGGTCGATGCGTCCACCCACTCCTACGGCGCCGATAGCGAGTCCGAAGCGCTGGATCTCTATCTCCCGCACGGCGCTTCGCGCGCACCGATCGTCGTGTACATCCACGGCGGCGCCTGGGTCGGCGGCGATAAGAGCGACTATGTCAACCTCGGCGAGGCGTTCGCGCGCTGCGGCATCGCGGCCGCGATTCTCAACTATCCGCTCGCGCCGCAGACGCCGGCGGCCGGACAGGCCGGCAAGCTCGCCGATGCGCTCGCGTGGTTGCGCACGCATGCGCCGCAGGCGCGGTACGATCCAGCGCGCACGTTCCTGATCGGGCATTCAGCAGGCGCGCAACTCGCCTGGTTCGCGCTCGTCGACGGCCTGGCGTCGCGCTCCAGTGTCGCCGGCGTGATCGCTCTCGGCGCGGTGGGCATCAACCCGTCGAGCGACGTGACGACCTTGGCGCCGCAGTACCAAGGCATCTACGACCCTGCCTTTGGATCCGATCGTTCGCAGTGGGCGCGCTTTGACGTGAAGCCCAAATTGCGCGGCACGGAGCCGCCCTCGCTGGTCATCCATGGCGCGAACGACGACATGGCGCCGGAAGCGATCTCGCGGCAGCTGTACGAGCAGCTCAAAGCGGCAGGCGACGCGGTGCAATACCTGCAGCCGGCCGGCCGCGGCCACTGGGATATGATCGAGGCCTTGGCACGCCCCGGCGATGCGACGATGGGGCAGATCGAGCGCTTCGTCCTCGGGAAGACGGTCGAATAGATCCGACCGCTCCAGGGCAAATCTCACCCTTGCGTCAGGGCCCTCTCATGGCCGTTTAACCCGGCTGCAGGGGCTTTGCGAGTACAACAAAGGGGAGATGCTGCTGTTGGTCACCCAACTCAATTATTCGTGGTTCCGCTGGAAAGGCGTCCTGACGGCCATCTATTTCGCGTTGCTCCTGTCGGTCGGGTTGGCCGCCGGCACGGCGACGAGCGCCAACACCGCGGGCGCGGCGCCCGGCGACATCCATAAGATCAAACACGTCGTCATCATCATGCAAGAGAACCGCTCATACGACACCTACTTCGGCACCTATCCGGGCGCTGATGGTTTGCCGCGCACGAGCGGCGGCGGCTTCGCCGTCTGCGTACCGGCGCCGAGCGGCGGCTGCGTGCAGCCCTTCCACGACGCGAGCGATCGCAATGCCGGCGGACCGCACGGCGCGAGCAGCGCCGTCGCCGACATCGACGGCGGCAAGATGGACGGGTTCATCGCCGAGCAGGCCAAAGGCGGCAAGCGCCACTGCGCCGGTGCGTTCGATCCGCGCTGCGGCGCGGGCGATCACCCCGATGCGATGGGCTACCACGACGCGCGCGAGATCCCGAACTATTGGCGCTACGCGCAGGCCTACGTCTTGCAGGACCGCATGTTCGAGCCCAACGCCTCCTGGAGTCTGCCGGAACATCTTTTCATGGTGTCGGGATGGTCGGCGCGCTGCGCCTCACCCGATCCGATGAGCTGCGTCAACGAGCTGCAGAACCCCCAGCGTCTGGCGCACGGCGACCAGCCGGATTATGCGTGGACCGATCTCACATATCTGCTGCACAAGAACCACGTCTCGTGGGCCTACTATCTCGCTCAGGGCACGCAGCCCGACTGCGAAGACGATCAGATGTATTGCGCGCCGCAGCCGCAGACGCGCGGCGTGCCGCAGATCTGGAATCCGCTGCCGTGGTTCGAGACCGTCAAACAGGACGGCGAGCTCGGACAGATCCAGGACATCTCGAATTTCTTCGCCGCCGCCAAGAGCGGCTCGCTCCCGGCCGTATCGTGGGTCGTGCCCAACGGCACGGTGAGCGAACATCCGCCGGCGCTGGTCAGCACCGGGCAGAGCTACGTCACCGGCGTGATCAACGCCGTGATGAAAAGCCCCGATTGGAACAGCACGGCGATCTTCCTCGCATGGGATGATTGGGGCGGATTCTACGATCACGTCGTGCCGCCGCAGGTGGACGAGAACGGCTATGGCCTTCGGGTTCCTGCGATGCTCATCAGCCCGTACGCGCGCAAGGGCTATGTAGACCACCAAACGCTCAGTTTCGACGCCTACCTGAAGTTCATCGAAGACGATTTTTTGAACGCGGCGCGCATCGATCCGCGCACCGACGGCCGGCCCGATCCGCGCCCCGACGTGCGCGAGAACGCGGTGCAGCTCGGCAACCTGCTCTCCGAATTCGATTTCGATCAGCCGCCGCGCCCGCCGCTGCTCCTGCCGGTGAACCCGACGCCCGGTCCGGCTTCCCGATAGTCCCACAGGAAGAAGCGCCATCCGTCGCGGACGAAGCGCCGTGACGACGATTCGCGGCATCGCGGGGTTCAAGGAGTTGATCGGCCGTCCGTTCGCGCCGAGCGAATGGTTCGTCGTGGATCAGCAGCGCGTGGATGCCTTCGCCCAATCGACCGGCGACATGCAGTGGATCCACGTCGACCGGCAACGCGCCGCCGCGAGCAAGTTCGGCACCACGGTCGCGCACGGTTTGCTCACGCTTTCCCTCATCCCGCAGTTCTGGCACTCCGTCGCATCCGTCGACGGCTTCACATCTGCGGTGATCTACGGACTCGAGCGGGTTCGCTTTCCCGCGCCGGTATTGATCCCATCGCGCCTGCGAGCGACATTCACCGTCAAGGAGGCCGCGGACATGCCGGGCGGCCTGCGCGTGCGGCTTCACGCCACGCTCGAACGCGAGGGCGAAGTGAAACCGGCATGCGTCGCCGAAATGCTGGTGCTCCACTATCTGTGAAAGAGGAGCCGCCTAGGCGCTCATGCCCGTGAAACTCGGCG
The DNA here is from genome assembly GCA_035314825.1 of Candidatus Eremiobacteraceae bacterium. NCBI lineage: Bacteria > Bacillati > Vulcanimicrobiota > Vulcanimicrobiia > Candidatus Eremiobacterales > Candidatus Eremiobacteraceae > Candidatus Eremiobacteraceae bacterium. Next base: position 112,988 of record DATFYX010000044.1, on the reverse strand, counting down.
CCAGCCTCGAGGCGACCGTCGTCATCGACGACGCCGGCCTTGTCGTGTCCTGGAATGAGCCTGCGGAGCGCCTGCTCGGCCGCAGCGCCGCTGAAGCGGTCGGCAAGCACTGCCACGAGGTCATGCACGGTCTGACGCCCGCAGGCGCGCCGCTGTGCGGTCCCGATTGCGCGGTCATGGCGCTGTGCCGTCAAGGCAATGCGCCGCGGCGCTTCGAGATGGTCGCGCGCCGGCCCGACGGGTCCGAGGTGTGGCTTGACGTCACAACGGTGACGATCGAAGAAGACGAGCACCAGCTCGCCGTGCACGTGCTCAGCGAAAGCGTGTCGGCCAAGCGTCTAGCCGGGGTCGCCGCGGAGGTCGCGCGGCGCCTGACGGAGGCCGCGCCGGAGCGGAGCGTCGACGAAGCGGCGCTGGCGCAGATCAACCGGGCGCTCACGCCGCGCGAGGTCGAGGTGCTGCGACTGCTCGCGGCCGGCATCGGGACCGACGACATCGCCGCCAGGCTCAGCCTCTCGCGCAGCACGGTGCGCAATCACGTGCAGAACATCTTGCCCAAGCTCGGCGTCCACACGCGCGTCGAGGCGGTCGTGCTGGCGCTCAAGAGCGGCCTGGTGCATCTGCACTAGGCAATCCATCCATCCGCCCCTTGTGACATAACCCCGTATCGCGTACGGTAAAGTTCGAACGAACGCTCGAACGAAAACGGAGGCGCGAGGGGGATGGCGAGTTTCGACCAGCGGCTGCTCACCGCGCTGGATGCCGCGGAAGCGGTGTTCGCCGGCAAGGGATATGACGGGGCGAGCATGCGGGACATCGCGGGCGCCGCCGGCATGAGCATCGCCGGTCTTTACTATTATCTACCGAGCAAACAGCACGCGCTCGAGCTGGTCTGCGAGCGCGCGTTCGGCGCGCTGTTCGACTCCCTCGATCGCGCTGTCGCCGGCGCGGCGGCGCCCGATGCGAAGCTGCGGGCGTTCATGCGCGGCCATCTGCGCTTCGTCGTGGCGCACCCGGGGGCGTTTCGCGTCTTGCTCTACGACATGGATGCGCTCGAAGGTCAGGCGCGCAGCGCGATCCAGGAGCGGCGCCGGCGCTACTTCGCGCGCGCGACCGAACTCGTCATGTCGGTCGCCCGATCGCAGCCATCCCCCGTATCAAGCCGCGTAGCGACCGGCGCGCTCTTCGGCATGATGAACTGGACGCCGATGTGGCAGCACGGCGGCGATGCCGCAGAGGCCGCCGCGATCGCGGACCAGATGTGCGAGTTGTATCTGCGCGGCATCACGCCGCCCCAGGCAACGGAGGTCGTGGCATGAGCGATCGCATCGTCGTCAATCGCGACGGCCGGCTGGGCCGCATCACGCTGCGCGCCGGCGCCCTCAACGTGCTCGACACGGCAGACGTCCGGCATCTCGAGCAGGTGATCTGCGAGCTCGATGACTGCGCGGTCGTCCTGCTCCACGCCGAGAGCGACCGCGCGTTCTGCGCGGGTATGGAGGTCGCCGACCACCTGCCCGATCGCGCGCCCGCCATGCTAGAGGCCGTCGACAGACTCTGCGTCGCGTTCCTCGCAGCGTCGCCTGTCACGGTCGCCAAGATCGGCGCACCGGCGATCGGCGGCGGGTTGGAGCTTGTGCTGTTGTGCGATCTCGCCATCTGCTCGCACCGCGCGAAGTTCTCGCTGCCGGAGATCACGCTTGCCGCCCTGCCGCCGATCGCGTGCGGTCTGCTCGCGCAGGCGATCGGCAGCCGGCGTGCCGCCGATCTCATCCTGACCGGTCGCACCATCGACGCCGCTACCGCGGAGCTGTGGGGGATCGTGCGCGAAGCGGTGCCGGCGGAGCGGCTCGACGCAGCCGCGAGCGACTTGTGCCAGTCGCTGCTGTCGCTATCAGCCGACGCGCTGCGCTGCTGCAAGCGCGCGATCCGCGCGGGCAACGTCGAGGAAGCCGTGCACATCTACATCCAGGACCTAGTACCGACGCCCGACGCCGCCGAGGGCATCAACGCGTTCCTCGAACGGCGCAAGCCCGAATTCGGGCGGGTACTGCCCGCTCAGGAGGTTGCTCCATGACACAGGTCGCCGAACCATCGGCTGCGACCGCCGACGTCCTCTACGCCGTCGAAGACCGCGTCGCGACGATCACGCTCAACCGCCCCGAGGCGTACAACGCCTATACGACCGAAACGCTGCGCCATCTCCATGAGGCGCTGCGCACGGCGATGTGGGATGACGAAGTCGGCGTCGTCGTGCTCACGGGCGCCGGCCGCACCGCATTTTGCACCGGCGGCGACGTCAAAGAGTACGAAGCGCGCTACCTGCGCAAGCCCGAGGACTTCTGGAAGTACATGGTGCTGTTTCAGGACTGCCTCGACTCGTTGCGCACCATGGGCAAGCCGACCATCGCGCGGCTCAACGGGATGGCGGTCGGCGGCGGCAACGAGATGAACATGGCGTGCGACCTCGCGATCGCCGCCGATCATGTGACCATCCGCCAGGTCGGCGCGCGGGTCGGCAGCGTCGCCGCGGGCGGCGCCACGCAGTGGCTGCCCATCATGGTGGGCGATCGCCGTGCGCGCGAGATGCTGTATCTGTGCCGCCCGATCAGCGCACAGCAAGCGTTCGAGTGGGGCCTCGTCAACCGTGTGGTGCCGTTCGATCAGCTCGATGCCGCCGTGCGCGACTTCTGCGACGAACTGCTGGCCAAGTTCCCGGGCTGCCTCAGCTACACGCAGTGCCAAGTCAACTATTGGAAGGATCAGGCGTGGTATGCGACGATCGGCCACGCGCGCGAATGGCTCGCGCTGCACTTCGGCCATTCCGAGACCGCCGAAGGCATGAAAGCGTTCGTCGAGAAGCGCGCGCCGGACTACGCCGCCGTGCGCCGCCAGAGAGCGCGATGAAGGCCGCGGTCTTCCACGGCGCGCATCGGCCGCTCGCATTAGAGGAGCGACCGATACCGCAGCCCGGCCACGGCGAGATCACCGTGAAGGTCGCCGCGTGCGGCCTGTGCCACACCGATCTGCATTACATCGATCACGACGTGCCGACGTTCCAGAAGCCCCCGCTGGTACTGGGCCACGAGGCATCGGGGACGGTCGCGCTGGTCGGGGCTGGCGCTGAGCGCTGGCACGAAGGCGACCGCGTGCTCATCCCCGCGCTGCTCACCTGCGGCGCATGCGACGCTTGCCGGCGCGGCCGCGAGAACATCTGCGAGCGTGGCATCATGCCCGGCAATCATATCGACGGCGCTTATGCCGAGTACGTGCGCGTGCCCGCGAAGGATCCGCTGCCGCTGCCCGAAGACCTGCCGCTCCAAGAGGCGTGCCTCATCGCCGACGCGGTGTCCACGCCATACCACGCGGTGGTCAATCGCGGCGAGGTGCAGGCCGGACAGCGTGTGGTGGTCTTCGGCTGTGGCGGCGTCGGAGTCAACGTCGTGCAGATCGCGGCCGCCGTCGGCGCGCAGGTCTGGGCCGTGGACCTGCAGGCCGAGCGGCTCGAGCGGGCGCTGCGCTTCGGCGCAACCGCGGTCATCGACGCTTCGAAGACCGACTCGGTCGCAAAAGCGGTCAAGCGCGAGACCGGCGGCGGCGCCGACGTGGCGTTCGAGGCGATCGGCAACCCCCAGACCATGCGCGCTGCGTTCGACAGCTTGCGGCGCGGCGGGCGTCTGGTCGTCGTCGGGTACTCGGAGCGCGAGCTCACGCTCGCCGCCGCCAAGATCATGTTCAACGAGATGGACGTGCGCGGTTCGCTGGGCTGCCGGCCGGTGGACTATCCGCGCGTGATCGACATGGCGCGGCGCGGCGTCATCGCGGTAGAACCGCTGGTCACCGGGCGCTTCAGCCTCGACGACATCAATGCCGGCCTTGACGAGCTGCGCAGCGGCCGCGGCCTGCGCAACATCGTGATCCCGACGGCGTAGGAGAGACGGACATGGCGCTGCAGCTCGAATCGTCTTTCGACCAGATCGTCGATCGCTGCGTCGAGTCGATCGAATCGCTCGATTTCGCCGAGGCCAAGGCGTGGAAACGCGCGTCGGAGGGGCGCGCGCTGGCCGGCTGCTTCCCGGTCTACTCTCCGCTGGAGATTTTCCACGCGGCCGGAGCGCTGCCGGTCGGCCTTGTTGGCGGCGGCAACCGGCTTGAGATCGCGCATGCGGATTCGCGCTTCCAGTCGTTCATCTGCTCGATCGTCAAGAGCACGCTCGAGCTCGGCATGACCGGCAAGCTCGACGATTTCGACGGGCTGGTCTTCCATTCGATCTGCGATCCCGCGCGCAACCTCGCGAGCGTCTATCAGCGCAATTTCCCGGACACCAAGATCGAATACATCCATTTCCCGCAGCGCATCGGCGCGCCCGACGCCGTGGACTATCTCGCGGCAGAATACGCACGCATCGCGCTCTGGGCCGGCGAACTGACCGGCCGGCCCCCGTCCGCCGACGATCTGCGCGCGAGCATCGAGCTGTACGACGCGATACGGGCGCGCATCCGCGCGCTGTACGCGCTGCGGAGCGAGCGGCCCCACCTGCTCTCGACGCGAGAGCTCTACGCGCTCGTGCGCTATGGGCACGGCGTGCCCCCCGACGTCCACCTCGGCGTGCTCGACGAGGCGCTCGCACAAGTAGCGCAGCGCGGCGGCAAACCGAAGGATCGTGCCCGCGTGGTCCTCATCGGATCATTCTGCGAGCAGCCGCCGCTCGATCTCATCGCTTCCATCGAAAGCGCAGGCTGCTATATCGTGGACGACGATTTCCTCCTCGGACGGCGCTTCTTCACCGAGGACGTCGGCGCCGACTGCGATCAGCCGCTCGTGCGGTTGGCCGACGCCTACGTCCGGCGCAGCGTCGACTCGAGCGTCAAGCACGACTTGGGCCATTCGAAGGCGGAACGGCTGGTCGAGAGAGCGCGCGCGCAACGGGCCGATGCGGTCGTCGTGCTCACCGCCAAGTTCTGCGAGCCCGCGTTGTTCGATTACGCGCTGTATCGCAAAGCGCTGCAAGAAGCGCATCTGCCCCACGTCTTTCTCGAGTTCGAAGAGAAGATGTGGCTGTTCGACAAGATCAAGAGCGAGATCGAGACGTTCGTAGAATCGCTGCTGTTCGCATGAAGGAGTCAGCCGTGGCCGTGACCGCCGAATACCAAGGCCGCTTGCACCATCTCCAAAAGGAGCTGATGGCGCAGTACTACCGCGAGCTCACGGAATCGTCCGAAGGGCATGGGAAGAAGGCCGCCTACCTGCTCATCGGCGGCAATCCGGTGGAGTTGCTGCGCGCGTTCGATATCCTGCCCGTGTATCCGGAGGTCAACGCGCTGCAGCTGGCGGTCAAGAAGCAATCGCTCGGACACATCCAGGCGGCCGAAGGCATGGGCTACTCCACCGACAATTGCGCGTACGTCAAAGCCGACATCGGTTTGTACTTCTCCGGACGCAAGACGCCGTTCGCGACGATTCCAGAACCGGATCTGCTGCTATGCAACTACGTCGGCTGCAACGTCTACCTGCACTGGTTCGACCACCTCGCCCAGTACACCAAGCGGCCCGCGTTCCACCTCGACGTCCCGTTCATCCGCACCAAGTCGGGCGGGCCGACGAACGACGATTTCGCGTACGTCATGCGTCAACTGCGCCAGCTGATCGAGGTGTGCGAAGGCATCACCGGCCGCCGGCTCGACGAGGACAAGCTGCGCGAGGCGGTCACGCTGTCGTCGAAGACCGGCGAGCTGTGGTCGAAGATCAAGCACCTCACCAAGCGCACGCCGTCGCCGTACGACGCCTATTTCGATTCGGTGACGATGATGGCGCCGCTGTACTGCCTGCGCGGCACGCCGGCCGGCGTCGAGTTCTTCGAGACCGCGTATGCGGAATACGCGGCCAAGGCCGACGCGGGCGAAGGGCCGTTGGCGCGCGAGGACGTCCGTTTCGTCATCGAAGGGCCGCCGCCGTGGCCGTACCTGCGACAATTCCGCGACATGTTCTCGCGCTGGAACGCCGTCGCGGTAGCGTCCACGTATTCGACGGTCGGCGGCCTTTGGGAGTTCGGATTCGTCCATGATCCGGATAAGCCGCTCGAGAGCATCGCCGAGCACCTGCTGCGCTGGAATCTCACTAATCGCAATTTCTTGCAGCGCTACGACCAGATCGAACGCTATCTCGAGGAGTGGCACGCGGACGCGCTTGTGATCCATTCGGTGAAGAGCTGCCGCCTGTTCTCCGCCGGCCAAGGCGACATGCGCGAGTATTTCACGAAGCGCGGCGTGTCGACGCTGCTCGTCGAGTCGGATCTTGAGGATCCGCGCTATTTCTCCGAGGCGCAGATGCGCAACCGCATCGACGCGTTCTTCGAGTCGCTCGCCCATCGCAAACTCACTCACGCGCAGGCATAGGAGGACGAAGAGCATGGCTTTCGCAGCAGGCGTCGACGTCGGATCCACGCAGACCAAGTGCGTCATCGTCGACGAGGGCAACGCGATCGTGGCCCGCGCGCTCATCAACACCGGCTCCAACGTCACGCGGGCGGCCGAGCGCGCCTTCGAGCAGGCGCTCGAGGCCGTTTCGATGTCGCGCGCGGACGTCGCGTGCGTTGCAGGCACCGGCTACGGGCGCTTCAAGGTGACCTTTGGCGACCTGCAGATCACCGAGATCAGCTGTCACGCCAAGGGTGCGTGTTCGGTGTTCCCCGGCACGCGCACCGTCATCGACATGGGCGGACAAGACGCCAAGGGCATCAAGGTGCAAGACGGCGAGGTGCTCGACTTCGTGATGAACGACAAGTGCGCGGCCGGCACCGGGCGTTTTCTGGCGACGGCGGCCGAGGCGCTCAATCAGCCGCTCGACGCCATCGGCGAGCTGTCGCTCCAGGCGCGCAATCCGGTGCGCCTGTCCACCGTCTGCACGGTGTTCGTCGAGTCGGACATCATGGCGTACCTCGCGCAGGGCAAGAAGGTTCCCGACATTCTCGGGGGTATCCACGGCGCGATCGCCGCGCGCACCATCGCGCTCGTCCGGCGCGTGGGTCTCGAGCCGGAGATCACGTTCACCGGCGGCGTGTCGCTAAATATCGGCATGGTGCGCGCGCTCGAAGAGCGGCTCGGCACGCGCGTCAACGTGTGCGACGATTCGCACTTCATGGGCGCGATCGGCGCCGCCGCATTCGCGCTCGAGCGCGCGATGGCGAACGCCGTCGCGCCCGTACCCGGCGTGGCCGGCGCAGCGGGCGCGGCGTAAGCGGAAGGAGCGATCATGGGATACATCGCCGGCATCGACATCGGAGCGCGCGCTACCAAGGTGGCGCTGATCGGCCGCGACGGCGCGCTGCGCGGATCGCACATCGCGCGCACGCGGCCGCCGTTCGAGGATCTCGTCGAGGGTGCGCTCGGCGCGGCGCTCGACGCCATGGGCGCCTCGCGCAGCGACATCGAGTACGTCATCACCACCGGCTTCGGCCGGGCGAGCTACATGGAGCGCGACACGCAGGTCACCGACATCTCAGCGGGTGCGTTCGGCGCGACGCATCTCTTCCCGGGCACGCGCGGCGTCATCGATATCGGGTCGCAGAGCACTCGCGCCATCCATGTTGACCCGGTCGGCCGCGTGAAGGAGTTCAAGTCCAATGACAAGTGCGCAGCGGGGGCCGGCGGGTTCGTCGAGCGTGCCGCGCGCTACCTCGAGATCGATCTCGAGGAGGCCGGCGAGTTGGGGTTGGCGGGGGACAACCCAGTCACCATCTCGAGCATTTGCGCCGTGCTCGCCGAATCGGAGATCATCAACCACGTGAGCCAGGGGAGCTCGGTTGAAGACATCGTGCGTGGGATCCACAATTCGCTGGCCGAGCGCGCGGTCGCGCTGCTCAAGCGCGTCGGGATCGAGGCCGAGATCACGCTCGTGGGCGGCATGGCTCGACAGCGCGGCATGGTGAAAGCGCTCGTCGAGGCGCTCGGGCAGGAGCTGAACGTTCCCGAACAGCCGGAGATCGTCAATGCGCTCGGCGCGGCGCTGCTGGCCAAGCGGCGGCTCGAGAAGGCTGCGGCGTGAGAGCCGCCCTTGACACGGGACTCTAGCGCCCGGAGACGAAGCATATTCTCACGGTCGTTTCGGACCGGCCTTGTCTGTGGCCGGCTCTTTTTTTTTACGTCAGACGCCACGCTATGATATCGGGAGAGAATATGCGTTTGTTTTTTTCAAGGATCTTCGTCGGGTGCGCCGCAGTCGCGCTTTTTGCCTCGGTTGCGGCAGCGGATACGGCAGCGACCACGCCGCCCTTGCCGCCGGGCATGACCCCAGCGGTCTACAAGATGATCATGACACCCGGCAGTCCTCAGCCGTCCGGATTGCCGGCGGACGTCGAACCCAAGTCCGGGTGCATTCCTACGATGGGCTTCCATTACGCCGCCCCAGGCAAGTTCCCGTTCGGCCCGATCTATGGCTGGTACCAGGGCCAACCCATCTTCACCGAGGTGATGATCCCGCAGTCGGCCTTCGAGCAAGGGATGAGTTGGAATGAGGTCCTGGTGCCGTTGGCCGGCCATCAGATCGATCACGTCGACATCTGGTTCGAGCCGCACGGCCATCCGGGCTATGAAGTGCCGCACTACGACATCCATGCGTGGTACGTGAAGCACGACGTCCACATGTACTACTGCGGAAACACGTCCGGCAAGAAGCCGATCTGGCTGTAGCCGCTCGCGCTAGCGGACGGTCCGACAAAGAAAGAGGCCCGGCGTGACGCCGGACCTCTTCTTATGTAGCGGTCGAGTTTACTCGACCGTCGCGGTCGAATTTATTCGACCGTCGCCGTTAGTACGCCGAGCGCTGCTTTTGGAAGCAGTCGCGGCAGTACACCGGCTTGTCGCCGCGGGGCTGGAACGGAACCTCTGCGACTCCGCCGCAGCTCGAGCATGTCGCTTTGAACATCTCGCGCTGGCCGCCGCCGCCGCCGTAGCCACGGCTTCCGCCGCCGCCACCGCCACCGCCGCCCATGCGGCTGGCCTTGCGGGCCTGCCGGCAATCGGGGCAACGGCTGGGTTTGTTCTGGAACCCCTTTTGTTCGTAGAACTCCTGTTCGCCAGCGGTGAACGTGAATTGATTCCCGCAGTCGACGCAGGTGATGAGTTGATCGGTATACACTAGAGTTGAAACTCCCCTTGGTGCATTGTCAGACTCTGACAACACACACGTCAGTAGTTGAACGTTTCGGTGTCCGGTTTCTGACGATCGCGAAGAGGAGTTATCCTGATTCGACGCCCTGGCAGAGCCCCTAGACTTTCCAAAACCACGCTTATCTTAGCAAAATAGGGCCCCGCATTCAAGGCCCTGGGGCGCAGGGCGGCACGGATGGGCCGAAGAACGAGACGCGCCCTCCTGCGCGATGCGGCAAATGACAGCCGAAAGGACGCCTTAATATGCCCAGACCAGTGCATTTCGAGATCAATGCCGACGAGCCAGCTCGCGCCGCCAAGTTCTATTCGGGCGTGTTCGGTTGGAAGATAACCAAGTGGGATGGCCCTTTGGACTACTGGCTGGTCGACACGGGCGAGGGCGATACCGGCATCAACGGCGGCATCGTGCCTCGGATGCAACCCAACGTCGCGACGGTCAACACGATCGCCGTCGATGATCTCGATGGCTATCTCGCGAAGGTCGAGGCGGCCGGCGGAACGATCATGCGGGCCAAGTACATGGTACCCGGCATCGGCTGGCTTGCTTACGTCATCGACACGGACGGCAACCCGTTCGGGATGCTGCAGCCGACCGACGAGGCGACCTAGGGCTAGTTCGGCCTTGCTGGGATGAAAAGCGCGGCCACGATCGCGCTCGCCAACGCGAGCAGCGCGCCGAGGAGCATCGCGACCCGGAACGCGCTGACGTACGAGCGCGCTACAGCGCCTTGCACTTCGTCGCGTATATCCGCCGGGACGTCGGCGGGCGCAGTCGCTTGGGCCAGCTTGGTGCGTTGCGCCGCCATGTGCGCGTCGACGTGGGCCCGCAGTTGCGGCGGCATCGCCAACGCGTTGAGCGACGTGTCGAGCTTCATGCTGAATACCGACAAGACGACTAAGCTCATCACGGCGACCGCGAACAGGCCCGCCGCTCGCGAGACGGCGTTGTTGATCGCAGACGCGAGACCGGCGTCGCTTTGGTCGACCGATTCGAGCACCGTGGTCGTCAGCGGCGCGACGGTGACGACCATCCCGAGTCCGAGAACGACGAACGCCGGAAAGAACGTCGTCCAATAGCTGCCGCCGATGCCGGGCAGCGCGAACAAAGCGAAGCCGGCTGTGGCGATCGCCGGGCCGATCACCAGCGGCAGTTTCGAACCATAGCGCGCTACCAAGCCGCCGGCCCATGGCGATAGCGCGACCATGAGCACGACGAACGGTATCATCGAAAGCCCGGCCACGGTCGGCGGATAGTGCTGCACCTGGATGAGGTCGAAGGGGACGAAGAAGAGTATGCCGGCCAACGCTGCGTAGAGCAAAAACGTGAGCAGGTTCGCGCCGGAGAACGTCGGCGATGCGAACAGCTTGAGCGGCATCATCGGGGCGGGTGAGCGCGCTTCGACGGCGAGAAAGGCGGCGAGCGCCAGCGCGCCAAGGATCAGCGACACGATCACCTGCGGATCGCCGAAGCCTACTCCGCCTGCGGTGATCAGCCCGTAGGTGAGGCCGGCGAGGCCGATGGTCGCCAGGGCCGAGCCCGTCCAGTCCAGATGATGGACGCGCTCGTTATCGTGGCTTTCCGGCACGCCGATCGCCGAGATCGCCACGACCGCGATCGCGAGCGGGATGTTGAGGAAGAAGATCCAGCGCCACGATGCGTATTGCACGATCGCTCCGCCGAGCGCCGGTCCGATCGTCGCCATCAGCGCGGTGAACGACGACCACGTGCCGATCGCGCGCCCGCGCGTCTTGGCGTCGAACGTCGTGCTGATGATAGCCAGGCTTCCCGGCGTGAGCAGCGCGCTGCCGATGCCCTGCAAGCCGCGCGCGATGATCAGATGATGGACGTCGGGGGCGAACCCGCACCACGCCGAAGCGGCGGCGAAGATCACCGTGCCGACGATGAACACGCGCCGGCGTCCGAAATGATCGCCGAGCGAGCCGCCGACGAGCATCAGCGCTGCCAGGAACAGCGTGTAGGCGTTCACGACCCACTGCATGTCGATGGCGTTCGCATGCAGGGCGGTCTGTATGACCGGCAGGGCGATGTTGACGACCGTCCCGTCGATGAAGACCATGCTCGAGCCGAGGATGGTGGCGATGAGGACGAGGATGCGCGTCGTGCGCGGATAGACGACGGCTGCGTCAGCCATGCGCGTCAGGGCGTCTGCGAGTAGATTCGCTGCAGGTACGCCCGCACGCCCGCGTTCATGCCGACGGCCAACGCGAGCAAGGCGACGCTGATCAAGCCGACCGATCCGGGAGCCGCCGCTGGCATGCCGGAGGGATCGACGCTGAAGCCGCCGCTGAAGAAGCGCATCCCGAAGCGCAATGCCAGCACCGCGACGAAGATGATCGCGCCGATCGGCGAGACCTTGACGAACATCGCCCGTGCGGCGCGGTCGACCCGCACGCGGGTGTGCGTGCCTTGATACCAGCCAAGCGCCATGCCGGCGGCGAATGCGGCGAGCATGATCGCGATGTCGGCGGCGCTCGTGAGGTGCTCGAAGACGGCGAACCATGCGGTGACCGCCGCGAACAGCACGGTGACGGTCCACATGCCCGTGGGGCTGTAGCGTTGTTCGGCCGTCATGCGGACGACGCGCACCGCGACGACAAGGACCAGAAGGCCGATCGTCAGCGCGGCGATCAGGCCCGGTGGGGCGGTCGGTGCAGCGACCACGCTCATGCGAGCGCCTGCTCCTGGGCGGTCCGCTTGAACTGCGCCTCATACAGCTGCGCGTACAGGCCGCTGCGCGCGAGCAGCTCGCGATGCGTGCCCGACTCGACGATGCGCCCGGCATCGACGACGTGGATCACGTCCGCGCGCGCGATCGTCGACAGCCGGTGCGCGATGACCAAGCTCGTACGGCCTCGCATCAGCGGTTCGAGCGCGGCTTGGATGAGCTGTTCCGAGGTCGAATCGAGCGAGCTGGTCGCCTCGTCCAAGATCAGGACGCGCGGATCCTTGAGCAGCACGCGCGCGATCGCCACCCGCTGGCGTTCCCCGCCCGACAGCTTGAGGCCGCGCTCGCCGACGACGGTGTCGAAGCCGTCCGGCAAACCGGCGATGAAGTCGTAGATATTCGCCGCCTTGCACGCCGCGATCAGCTCGGCTTCGCCCGCATGCGGATTGCCGTAGCGCAGATTCTCGCCGATCGTGGTGTGGAACAGATACGTCTCCTGTGCGACGATGCCGATCGACGAGCGCAGCGATTCGAGCGTCAGGTCGCGCACGTCGCGGCCGTCCAACGTCACACGCCCTTCCTGCGGGTCGTAGAAGCGCGGCACGAGATTCATGATCGTGGTCTTGCCCGCGCCGCTCGGACCGACGAAGGCGACGAGTCGGCCCGTCGCCGCATGGAACGACACGTCGTCGAGCGCCCAGCGATCCTCGACGTAGCGGAAACGCACGTGCTCGAAGCCGACTTCGCCGCGCACGTCGGTGAGGGTGATCGCATCGGGCCGCTGGGGCGCCTCGGGCGTCATGTCCAGATAGTTGAAGATGCGCTCGAAGACCGCCAGCGCGCTGACGATCTGCACTTGCACGGAGACCAGCGCCGCCGCCGGCCCGTACAGGCGCGCGAGATATGCGACGAACGCGACGATCGTGCCGACCTGCAGGCCGCGCTCGATCGCCAGCCAGCCGCCTCCCAGCCAGATCAACGCCGGTCCGATGACGACCAGCGCGCCGACGAGCGCGATGAACCAGCGCCCGACCAGCGCGAGCCGGATCTCCATCTCCATCAGCTCGGTGCCGGCGTCATGGAACCGCGCGGCCTCTTGGCGTTCGCGCACGAACGACTTGACCAGCGTGATGCCCGAGAGCGACAGCGTCTCCTGGATCAGGCTCTCGATGCGGTCGCGCTGCTCGCGCGTCTGCTTGCGCACCGCATACATCGTGCGCCCGACCGGGCCGAGCGGGATCACCATGAGCGGCACGACGACGAGTGAGAGCAGCGCCAGGCGCCAGTCGAGCAGGAAGATCGCGATCAGGGTGGTCACGATCATGAGGACGTTCGTGACGATGGTGACCAGCGTGCCGGTCACGACATTGTCGATCGCGTCGACGTCGCTCGAGACGCGGTTCATGATCTCGCCGGTCTTGGTGGACGTGAAGAACGAGAGCGGCATGCGGTGCAAGTGCTGCACGAGCGCGTCGCGCATGTCGCGCATGATGCCCTCGCCGACCGAGGCGTTGAGGTAGCCTTGCCAGACGCCGATCGCCGCGGCGGCCAGCGAGACGCCGATCATGCCGCCCACGTTGACCCAGAGGCTGTGCAGGTCGTGTTTGGCGATCGAGACGTCGATGATCCATTTGGTGAACAGCGGCGGGAGCTGGCCCAGGCTCGTCGCGATCGTGATGCATACGAGCACGAGCGTTTCTTTGCGCCAATACGGCGCGAAGTAGCGCAGGATGCGGCGCAGGTCCACCTTGGCCGGCGGCTTGTTGCCGTCGCCTGAGGTGCCCATCGCGTACATCATATGGAAAGGGGTGGACCCGCCGAGCATGAAGCTCATCTCCGGCGGCTCACCCGCCGATTCCCCTAAGGAGGCGACTTGCCAGTGCCAGCTCACGTTCCGCCTACCGCCGACGAGGCGACCACGCTTTCGCGCGATGCCAAGACGCAGCACGCGCGCATCGCGACCAAACACGGGGACATCGTCTTCGAATTCTATCCGGACGACGCGCCGACGACCGTGGCCGCGTTCGTCAAGCTCGTGCGCGCCGGGTTCTACGACGGGTTGACGTTTCATCGCGTCGAGCCCGGTTTCGTGGTGCAGGGAGGCTGTCCGGAAGGGACGGGCCGCGGCGGCCCGGGCTACAACCTACGCGAGGAGTTCAACAAGCGCAAGCACGTGCAGGGCACGGTCGCGATGGCGCGCGCGCAGTCGCCTAATTCGGCTGGCTCGCAGTTCTACATCTGCCTCGAGCCGGCGCCGTTCCTCGACGGCCAATACACCGTCTTCGGTCAGGTCACCGACGGATTCGAGAGCGTCAAGAAGATAAAGGTCGGCGACAAGATGGAGAGCGTGCGGATAGAACCCAAGGCCTCGAAGTAGCGCGCTCGTCTAGCGCTGTTCGGCCAGCGCTCGCTTGATGCTCAGCTTCACGATGTCGCAGCTGATCGTTCCGCCCGCCCGCTCGAGCACGGCGCGGATTTCAGGATCGTCGGCGGCAGGCGCCAGCGCTTCGACCGCCGCGAGCTGCACGCCGACGGGTTGGCTCGGCGATAGGGTCGCCTGAAGGGCTTTGCGCACGGCCGGTTCCCGGGCGTCGTCCATCAGCACGTGGATGATGTTCATCTTCACGCGCGCGGTCGCCGCATTGGCGAGCGCGTTGATCAGCGCCGTCTGAGCCTCGGTCTCGTACGATGCGCCGGAGAGAGCCTGCACGGCGGCAATCTGCACCTCCTCGGGCTGCGAGGCGAACGCGTCGCCGATCCCCCGGGAGACGGCATCATCGTGCACCGCTCCGGTCAGGGCAGCGATGATCGCCAATTTCACGTTGATGGCCGTCGCGCTCGAGCGCAAGGCATCGAGCAGCGCGTCTTGCTGTTCGGCCTCGTGGACGCTTTGCGCCAGCGCTTGCACCGCGACGATCTTGACCGCCAGCGATGCGTCGTTGCGCAGCGCATCCACCAGCGCCGCGCGCGCCTCGATGCTGTCGGCGTGCGCCCCCAGCCGCTGGATGGCGATGATCTTGGCTGAAGACGATAGCGTCGGCAGCTTTGCGGCGAGCAGCGGGATGTTGTCGGTCGCGCCGGCGTTCGCGACATCAGCGTTCGTCGCGTCAGCGCTCGACTCCACGATGCGGGCGTCGGGCGGAGCGGCATACGCCACGCTCGTGTCGCTCGTGGAGACAACCGGAGCGACTGTGGCCGGAACGACCGCAGGCGGCGCCGCAGCCTCGCGCGGCGGGGCTTGATGCGCGAGCGGCGGCGCCGGCTCGTGGCGGATGAAGATGAAGTTGCGCGCTCCCACGGCGTTGGAACGCGCAACACTGAAGACGCGGTGCACTACGGTATCGGCATGGCGGGCGAATGCCGCCGAGCGAACCGCTGCCGTGGCGGCGGCATGTGCCGCCGTGTGCCGCGACTGGACGAGGACGATGGCCAGGACCTTTGCCCCTCGCTCGTGGTGCGCGAGCGCGGCGGGGCCGGCCGGGTACGTGGAATCGGGCATCACCGAGACGAGCGGGCTCATTCGCGACGCGACCACGAGCGCACCCGCGATCGCCGCGCACAGCGCGACCGCCGCGAACCCTGACGCGAATGGGATGGCCCGGCGTTTTTTTTCGAGCAGCCGCTCGATGCGTATGGCAAGCTGACGCCGCGTCGACGTGGCGGCCAGCGCCGGCAGCGCTTGGCGCGTCAACGCTGTGGCCTCGACCAAGCGCGTCAAGCACGCCGCGTAGGTCAGCGGTTTGCCGGTACCCGCGATGACTCGATCGTCGCACGCGATCTCGCGCTCGAGGGTCAACTGGCGGCCGATGATGTGGACGGCAGGGTTGAAGAAGAGCAGCGCCTCGGCTATGCGCTGGAAGACGTTGGTGTAGTCATCCCAGCGCTGCAGATGTGCGAGCTCGTGCAGACCGACTTGGTCGAGCTCGTCATCCGAGAGCTGTTCGAGCAGCCGCTCGGGCAGTACGATGACGGGGTCGAAGAGGCCGATAGCCACCGGCATAGGGACTTTGTCAGAGACGCACAACCTGCAGGTCCGCCGGCCGCCCGTCGCCGCCAGCCAGCGCCGCACGCGATGCTGATAGAAGACGGACAGCGGATGCGCCTCGGCTTTGAGCTGCTGCAGGCGGATGTAACTGACGATCAGGCGCAGCACGAGTACGGTCGCGACCACGTACCAGAGCGCGAACAGGATCTGGGCGAAGCGCTGCGGCACCGCGACCGCAGAGTCGCCGCCGGATGCGGCCGGCGGCGTCGCGCCGGCATGCAGCGCGATGACCGGAAGGATGACCACGGCGGCCAAGGCCACGCACCACAGCCCATAGCGAAGCGACGCGTTGGCGCGCGGCGCCAGCCGCAGCACCAGCCATGCGAGCAGCGCGACGGCGAGCGCTTCCCACAAGCCGTTCAATATCGCGCCGACGCTGACGCGCGCGAATGCTTCCCCGAGTTGCAGCCAGACCTGCATCACGAGTTCTCCCTGCTGCGTTCGATGAGGCGTTTGAGACGCGCCAGCTCTTGCTCGTCGATGTTCTCTTCCTCGAGCAGGCGCAGCGCGAGCAGTCCCGGTGAATTATCGAAGAAACGGCGGGCCAGCTGTTGCGCCGCATTGCGGATGGCCTCGTCGCGTCCGATCAGCGGACGGTAGACGAACGCGCGACCCGACTCCGAGTGCGCGACGTAGCCTTTGGTCTCCAGGATGCGCAACGTGGTGAGCACCGTGCTATACGCGAGCGCGGTATCGTCGGGCAGGCCCGCGAGCACTTCGCCGACGGTCGCCGAACGTTTCTCCCACAAGACCTGCATGAGGCGCAGTTCCGCCTCGGTCAACGTCGGAGATTTTTTCCGGGCCAAAGCGACCTCCCGGCTAGTATATTAAAGAATTAGTAGCTCAAGCGATACTGTACTATGGTCGCCGATGCCTTGTCAACTAAGAAATTAATAGATGCCAAGAATATGGCGGGGCCTAGAGCGCTTGGCGTGCCAAATCACTGCGAAGCCCATCAAGGTGCTGCGCGTCGTTGGCACGCACGAGCCGCGGCAGCCCGTCCGCGAACGCGATCTCGGTCAAGGCGGCATTATCGCTCTTCAACGACGCGAAGCGCGTCATCGGCCGGCCTCCGGCCCACAGCGTCGCGAGGCGGATGATGACGTCGTGGGTGCAGACGACGAGGGGCGTCTTGCGCGCCGGCACGTCCGACATGAACGACTCGAAGCGCGCTTGCACCTGATCGAGATTCTCGCCATTGGGAAAGCGAACGGCTTGCGGCGACGCGTGCCAGCGCTCGAGCGCTTCGGGCCAGCGCGCGGCGATCTCCGTGCGCAAGAGCCCCTCCCAATCGCCGTGCGAGATCTCGACGAGGCGCTCATCAAAAGCGACCGGCAGCTCGCAGGCCGCGCCGATGACTTCCGCCGTCCGCCGCGCGCGAGAGAGCGGGCTCGAGACGATCGCCGCGGGATGGTCCACAGACGCGAGCCGCTGCGCGACGGCTCGCGCCTGACGCTCGCCCAGCTCGGATAACGGAGGATCTTGGCGGCCTTGGAAGCGGCCTTCGACGTTCCACGTCGACTCGCCATGGCGCACGAAGAGCAGCGTCACAACTCGATCGCGCGCGCGTCATGCAGTTCGCCGATGCCGCGCAGCCTGTCCAGCACGTGGGCGTCGGGCGCTCGGTCGACGCCCAAAACCATGAGCGCTTGCCCATCGTCGCGGCGCGCGACGTTCATGGTCGAGATGTTCAACGCCGCCTCGCCGAGGATCGTGCCTGCTTTGCCGACGATGCCGGGCACGTCCGAGTGGCGCGTCAGAATGATGTGGCCCCGCGGCGCAAGATCGATCTCGAAGCCGTCGACATCGACGAGCCGCAGTTGTTCGCCGTGCACGACGGTGCCGGCAAGCGATGTTCGGCCGCCGCGTACCGTCAGCGCGCCGGCGAATCCGCGCTCGCACGGCGCGGCCAGCGTCTCGAGTGCGATCCCCATCTCTGCCGCGATTTGGTGCGAGTTCACCACGGAGACGCGCCGGTCGGTCACGCCGCGCAACAGGCCGACCAGGAACGCCGCCGTGAACGGGCGCGGATCGTAGTCGGAGAGCTCGCCTTCAAACGTGAGCGAAAACGCCGGCAAGGTCGGCTCGCCGGAGATCTGCGCGTAGGCCCGGCCGAGCACCGCGGCCAGCTCGACGAACGGGCGCATCGCCGACGACGGCGCGACCGGAGCGTTGACCGAACCGGACGGCGGATGGCCGGCGAGCACCGCAAGCACGTCGCGGCACAGATCCGCGGCGATGCGCGCTTGCGCCTCGTGCGTGGAACCGGCCAGGTGCGGCGTGGCAAACACCTTGGGATGGCGCAGCAGGCGCCACACCGGCGCGTCGGTGGGTGGCGGCTCGCCGCGCACGACGTCGAGCGCCGCTCCGGCCAGGTGGCCGGCTTCGAGCGCCTGCAGCAACGCTTCTTCGACGACCAGGCCGCCGCGCGCGCAATTGATCAGCCGCGCCCCCGACTTCATCAATCCGAGCTCGCGTTGGCCGATCAGCCCTTGCGTCTGGGGGGTGAGGGGCGCGTGCAGCGTGACGAAGTCCGAGCGCACCAGCAGATCGTCCAGCGGCACGAGCTTGGCGCCGAGCGCCTCGGCCCGCGCTTCGCTCACGAACGAATCGTGCGCGAGCAGGACCATGCCGAATGAGCGCGCCCGCGCGGCGACCGCCGCGCCGATCCGGCCCAGACCGACCACCCCCAGCGTCTTGCCGGCGAGCTCGGTGCCGAGCAGGCCCTTCGCGCTCCAGCGGCCCTCGCGGATGCGCTCGTGTCCCTCGGCCAGGTGCCTGCACAGCGCCAGCATGACCGCCATGGTGTGCTCGGCCGTCGCCAGCGTGCTCGCGTCGGGTGTGTTCAGCACCACGATGCCCTGGCGCGTGGCCGCGACGACGTCGATCGCGTCAACGCCGACGCCGGCCCGGCCGACGACCCGCAACGCGGGCGCTCCGGCGAGCATCTCGGCATCGACCTTGGTCTTGCTGCGCACGATTAGCCCGTCGACGTCGTGGAGGAGCGATCGCAGCTGCGATGGGGCCGTGTCGAAGGCCTCGCGCACCTCGACACCGCCGTCGCGCAGCACCGCCACGCCCTCGGGGGCGAGCGGCTCGGCGACCAGCACGGTGGGTTGGCGCTCCGGCATTGCGCAGGCGTTCGTCGAAAGCGCGCGCTTCACTCTTCGACAAACGTCGAAAGCAATTCGCGCGCAGCCGCCCTATACTGTAGTCCCAAGGAGGGTGCGCTTTTGCACTCGATCAACGCCGGCGACACCGCCTGGGTGCTCGCCTCCGCCGCCTTGGTGATGCTCATGACGCCCGCCGTCGGGTTTTTCTACGGCGGGCTGGTGCGTCGCAAGAACGTGCTTGCGACGATCATGCACAGTTTCTTCATCTTATGTCTCGTTAGCGTGCAGTGGGCGCTCTGGGGCTACACGCTCGCCTTCGGACCGGACGCGAATTTCCTCGGGTACTTCCACGGCATCATCGGCGGGCTGCAGTGGCTTGGCCTGCAGGGCGTCGGCCAAGCGCCGTCCTCATACGCGCCGACGATCCCGGCGCTCGCGTTTTGCGTGTTCCAGATGATGTTCGCCGTCATCACGCCGGCGCTGATCTCCGGCGGCTTTGCCGAACGCAAGCATTTCAAGGCGTTCGTCATCTTCACGCTGCTGTGGGCGACCTTCGTCTACGACCCTATCGCGCATTGGGTGTGGGGCCAAGGCGGCTGGCTCAACAAGCTCGGCACGCTCGACTTCGCCGGCGGCACGGTGGTGCACATCACCTCGGGCGTGTCGGCGCTTGTGGCGGCCTTCGTCCTCGGGCGCCGGCTCGGGGTCGCGCCGGATCGCAACACGGAACCGCACAACATGACGATGGTCGTCCTCGGCGCCTCGCTGGTGTGGTTCGGCTGGTTCGGGTTCAACGCAGGCTCCGCGCTGGCGGCCAACGGGCTTGCGGCAAGCGCATTCGTCGCGACGAACCTCGCCGCGGCCATGGGCGCACTCACGTGGATGACCATCCACTGGTGGCGAAAAGGCAGTCCAAGCGTGCTCGGCGCAGCCGCCGGCGCAGTGGCGGGGCTCGTGGCCGTCACTCCCGCATGCGGCTTCGTGACGCCCGCTGGGGCGATTCTCATCGGCTTCGGAGCCGGCGTGGTCTGCTACATCGCCATCCAATGGCGCGAGCGCATGCACAGCGTGGACGATTCGCTCGATGTCTGGGCGGTGCACGGCATCGGCGGGACCTGGGGAGCGCTCGCGACCGGCTTGTTCGCCACCGTCGCCGTGAACGCGGCTGGCGCCAACGGGTTGTTCGCAGGCAACCCCCACCAGCTCGCGGTGCAGGCGATCGCGGTCGCGGTCTCGTGGGTCTACGCCGGCGGCATGACCTTTGTGATCCTCAAGGCGATCGAGCGCTTCATACCGCTGCGCGTGTCGCAGGGAGAAGAAGAGCGCGGGCTGGACGTCTCGCAGCACGCCGAGGTGGCCTATCAGATGTAACGGTCGAATTCATTCGACCGTCGGACCCTTGTCGCAAGCACGACGTCAAGCATTCGACTCGTGCACATAGGCTTGGGGCGCAAA
Organism: Candidatus Eremiobacteraceae bacterium; assembly: GCA_035314825.1. Classification (NCBI taxonomy): domain Bacteria; kingdom Bacillati; phylum Vulcanimicrobiota; class Vulcanimicrobiia; order Candidatus Eremiobacterales; family Candidatus Eremiobacteraceae; species Candidatus Eremiobacteraceae bacterium. The sequence continues at coordinate 92,520 of DATFYX010000044.1, read as the reverse complement.
GACGGGCTAGAATGGCTTTATGGAAATGGTCGCATCGTTTGCCGCGTTCGCCCTGCTCCTAGCCGGTTGGCTCTTGCTGGGCACGCGGCGGCCGGCCCCAGTAGAATAAAGAGAAGCGCGCCGCACGGCGCGCTTCTTCGGTATAGGCCGCTTCGAGGCGTATCGCGCCTCGGGCTTCACATGCTCGTCTCGGCGGACTTGCTCGGTTTCACGTCGGGGTTGAACTCCGCGAACGCCCCCAGCGGATTGGGGACGAGCCAAACCATCAGATCCCAGATCGCCGGGTATTCAAAGACGAAGGCCACTTGGCTTGCATCCTTGGCCTTGCCGATCTTCACGATGTCCGCAGCCGTCGGGTTTGCCAGCGGCACGCCGAACTTCGCCGCCGTCTTCGCGCCGTAGCCGGCGCCGTACTTCACTGAGCCGTCTGGCTGCTTCAGGCCGTAGTGGACGTGTTGCTCGATCGCGATGAAGCGCGAAGCCGAAACGCCCCACATCGTCTGCGCTTTCACCGAGTCAGCCTGAAGGTACGAGAAGTCCGCGCCGATCAGGCGGCCGTTGATGTCGTACCACAGCTGCGCCGGGTGCTGGGGATCGCTCTTCCAATACGATGTGTTCACCCAGCTGATCGCGCCGGTCTCGTCTTCGTTATTGTAGCGATAGTAGCCGGCGGCGGCAGCCTGTTTGGTCGTCGTGAAGCGCGTCTGGAGATCGCGGGTGACCGTGTCGACGAAGGTCCGCTCCAAGGGAGAGAGCGGTGGTGCCGGCGTCGGCGCCGGTGTCGCCGTCGGCGCGGGAGTCGGCGTGCCCATCGCGGCGCCGAGGCCGGCGGCCGGCACGAGCATGCACGCGCACGCGGTGAGAATGAAGCCCAGATGATGTATACGCATAAGGCTCCTAGCGTTCACACACGCGAGGTCCGGCCCCTTCACCGTCGAAGGCGCGCGCATCATGCACCCCTGTGAGTCCTGCACCGGCGAGTGCTGCAAGATCTACTACGTCAATCTGAGCGGTTTCGATGTCTGGACGATCGCCCGCGGCACAAACCTCGCCCCCCAGCAGTTCGTCGACATCGCGCAAGAACACGAAGCGACCGGCATCGGCTTCAAGCTCGACGCCACCAAGACGACCTTCGCGATGGTGCTCGCGAAGAACCCCGGCCGCGACGGCAAGCAGCAGTGCGCGTTTCTCATGGAGATCGGCGACGGGGTCTGCCGCTGCGGCATCTATCCGCTGCGTCCTGCGGCGTGCCGGGTGTTTCCGGCACGGCTGCGCGACGGCGCGGTCACATTTCGCGACGACATCGTGTGCCCGAAGGAGTCGTTCAACGCCGACGCGCTCGACGCGCCAGCCTGGCGCATGTCGCTGCTGCGCAGCCAGATGGAATGGGCCGTCTATGCCGCGGTGGTGCATCGCTGGAACGAGCTTGCCTGCAGCACGCCGCGCGGCGAGACGCGTACACCTGACGAGTACTATGCATTTCTCATGGATCGCTACGCCCGGCTCGATGCGCTCGAGCACGACCTGCAACCCGACGAGCTCTGCGTGCTGATCGAGGGCTGGGGCCAGCCAGCTGCAGCGCGCGGCGCGCCCCTTTGGGAGCGCTACCTACGTCGCGCGGAAGGCGTCATCGCGGAGGCTTGAATGCGGAAGGTATTTTAAACGATTGTTTAAAATGACTGTTCATGAGCCCTGCAACAACGTCGGCAAGACGAGCCGCCCGGCGAGAGACGGTCGAACGGCCTACCGCTGATCCAACCCGGACCAAGCTGCTCGCGGCAGCGACCGAGGTCTTCGCCGAGCGCGGCTATCACGCGGCCACGGTCCGCGAGATCTGCTTGCAGGCCGGCGCGAACATCGCCGCCATCAACTACTATTTCCACGACAAGCTGGGTCTGTATACCGAGGTGCTGCGCAGTGCCGTCGGCCCGGTGCGGGAGACGATGCGCCCGATCTTGGAACGGCCCCTTCCGCACGAGCAGAACTTGCGCGCCGCGATCCGCGCGATGATCGAGCAATTGTATGGCCGCGATAAGCCGGCCGTGCCATTCCGGTTGATGCGTCACGAACTGGTCCAGCCGACGCCGGCGCTCGCGCAGGTCGTCGACGATCTGATCCGTCCGCAATACGATCGTCTGCGGGCGACCATCGGCGCACTGCTCGACTTGCCGCCGGATCACGAGACGACCCGGTTGTGCGCGCACAGCGTGATGGGCCAATCGCTGTTCTATCCGCTCACCGGTCCCGTGATCGCGCGCCTTTGGCCCCAGTTGAAGATGACGCCGCAGCGCCGCAGCCAGATCGCCGAACATATCGCAGATTTCTCGCTCGCATACATCCAAAGCAGACGAGGTAAGGCATGAGTCCGCGCATGAGAACCGCTGCTGCTGCGTGCGCGACGCTCGCCCTGCCCGTCCTGCTCGCGCTGGTCGCGTGCAGCCGTGCTCAAACGAGCTATAGCGGTACGCTGCAATCCGAGTCGGCGAACGTAGGCAGCACGGTCGGGGGGCGCATCGTCGCAGTGCTCGTGAGCGACGGGCAACGGGTGAAGAAGGGCGATGCGATCGTGCGATTCGATCCGAAGGATCAGAAAGCAGCGCTCACCCAAGCGCAAGGTCAGCTCGCGCAAGCGCAGGCGAACCTCGCCGACCTGCTCGCCGGTCCGCGACAACAAGATATCGAAAAGGCGGACGCGCAAGCCGCGCAGGCGCAAGCGGTCTATCAACAGGCGTTGCTCACCGCACCGCACCAGATCGCCGAAGCTTCGGCCAATCTCAAACAGGCACAGGCGGCAGCCGCGCAGGCGCAGCACGACGCGGATCGGGCGCGCACGCTGTTCTACGGCGGAGCGATATCGGCGCAAGCCCTTGATGCCGCGCTTTCGGCGACGCGCCAAGCACACGCGCGGCTGGTTTCGGCGCAGGCGCAGTTCGAGGCGGCGCGCACCGGCTCGGTGCCTCAAGGCATCGACGCGGCACGCCAGACGTATGAGGCCGCGGCGGCGAACGCGGCATTGGTCGCCGCCGGGACCCGGCCCGATCAGATCCAACAAGCGCGCGATGCGGTCAAGAGCGCACGGGGTCTGGTCGGCGCAGCCAAGGCCCGTCTGGCTGAGATGACCGTGACGGCGCCGGCCGACGGCATCATAAACGATCTCGATCTACGTCCTGGAGATCTCGTGGCGGCCGGCGCTTCGGTCGCCAGCGTCGACGAGTTCGTCGACCCGTTCGTGCGCGTCTACGTGCCTCAATCGATGCTTGGGCCGATGAGAGTAGGGCAGCGCGTCAGCGTGCACTCGGACGCGCTTCCCAAGCGCTCGTTTGACGGGCACGTCGAGGCGATCGACTCCAGCGCGCAGTTCACCCCGCGCGACGTGCAAACGGCAGAAGATCGCGCCGACCTGGTGTTCGGCATCAAAGTGCGTGTCAGCGATCCCGAGCGCGTGCTGCGCGGTGGCACGACCGTCGAAGTCAGCCCATGAACGGCGCCGGCCCGGCGATCGTCGCGCAGGGGCTTACGAAACGCTACGGCGAGCAGACCGTCGTGCGCGACCTGAGCTTCGACGTCGCGCGCGGCTCGATCTTCGGCTTCCTCGGACCCAATGGGAGCGGCAAGTCGACCACCATCAAGATGCTATGCGGGCTGGTGACCCCCAACGCCGGCCGCGGGAGCGTCGACGGTTTCGATGTCGAGCGCCAAGGCGACCAGGTGCGCGCCGCCATCGGCTACATGTCACAGCAGTTCTCGCTGTACGGCGATCTGACGGTGGACGAGAATCTCGAGTTCTACGGACGTGCATACAATCTGGACAAGGCGCGGCGCGAGCGGCGCAAACGCGAGGTCACCGAGCTTGCGGGAATCGGCCAGTACAGCCATCGGTTAGCCGCTCAACTTTCCGGGGGCTGGAAGCAACGGCTGGCGTTAGCGACGGCGTTCCTTCATGAGCCCAACGTGCTGTTCTTGGATGAACCGACCGCAGGCATCGATCCAGTCGCGCGCCGGGATCTGTGGGATCTTCTTTTCAGGCTCGCGGAGACCGGTGTCACGCTGTTCGTGACGACGCATTATATGGACGAGGCCGAGCGCTGTTCGCGCGTGGGCTACATCTTCAATGGCGAGCTCATCGCGCTCGGCACGCTCGAAGAGCTGCGGCACTTGCCAGGCGTGCAACCGGCCGGAACCGTCCGCTACGCCGTCCACACGGTCGATGTCATGCCCGCGTTTTCTGCGGCCAAGGGCCTGGCCTACGTCAAGGACGTCACGATTTTCGGGCGCGACCTGCATCTCGTGGTCGCAGCAGACGTCACGCCGGAGCGCTTGCGTTCCGACCTGGCTGCGGCGCGGGCCGGAATCGAGGGGATCGAGCGGATCGAACCGTCGCTTGAAGACGTCTTCGTGGCGCTGACGCGCTCGCGCGAGTTCGCATGAGAGCGGCGTTCGATCTGCGCGGCTTCTCGGCCGTGCTCTACAAAGAGTGGCTCCACGTGCTGCGGGACCGAGGCACCTTGGTCCTCGCGTTGATGCTCCCGATCCTCCAGCTCTTGATCTTCGGTTATGCGATCAACACGCGCGTCGAGCACATCCCAACAGCCTACTACGACGAGGATCGCGGCGCGCTCGCTCTGCGGGCATTGGATTCGCTGCGTACGTCACAGCAATTCGACCTCGTCCGCAAGGCCTCGTCACGGCCGGAGCTCGAGCGTCTGATCGTGGCCGGCAAGGTCCATGTCGCAGTCGATATACCACCGAACTTCACCGCGGACGTGCTTGCCGGCCGGCAGGGTCAGATCCAGGTCCTGATCGATGGTTCGGATTCTTCGATCGCGCAGCAGGCGTATGGTGCGTCAGGCCTCATCGGCCAGGCATTGTCGGCGCAACTGCGCCCGCAGCCGGCGAGCGTCGCGCTCATCGACGTGCGGCCGCGCATGCTCTTCAACCCCGATCTGCGCAGCGCGAACTTCCTCGTGCCTGGGCTCATCGGCTTGATCATGCAGCTCATCACGATCTTCCTGATGGCGCTCTCGATCGTCGGCGAGCGCGAGCGCGGAACGCTCGATCAACTGCTCGTGACACCCATCGGGTCCACCGGCCTCATGCTCGGCAAGATCGTGCCGTACGCGTGCATCGGGTTCGTCGATTTCTTGCTGGTCTTGCTGGCGATGGTCTACATCTTCAAAGTGCCGATCGCGGGGAGCGTACCGCTGTTGCTGGTGCTCGGCGCGTGCTTCTTGATATCGGCCCTGGGGCTTGGCTTGCTGGTCTCGACGATCGCGCAGACCCAGCTTCAGGCCATCTTGTTGACCTTCGCGCTCACCGGACCGTCGGTTCTGCTGTCAGGCTTTTTCTTCGAGCGAGAGCTCATGCCGCCGGTCATGCAGTGGATCGGCCTGTTCATCCCGATGACGTACTTCTTGGAGATCCTGCGCGGCATCATCTTGCGCGGGGCGGGGCTCGATGCGCTGTGGCCGCAGGTGCTGGCGATGTGCGGGCTCGGCCTGGTGCTGATCCTCGTGTCCAGCATCCGCTTCGCGCGCACGACGTCATAAGACGCCGCCGTTCGAAGGCTCTGGGGTCGGGGGCGGTGTCGGAAGAGCTCCCGAGATCACGTCGAGCTTATGCGAGATCTCGTCGTCGGTCATCGACCCGACCACGTAGCAGTCTAGTACGCCCTGGCGCGTGAAGAACAGGTGCGCCGGGAATTCGACGTTCTTTTCGGTGGTGCCGGTCTCGAGCGCATACGTGAAGCCGCCAGTTTGATCCATCGCTATCGGATAGGATATGCCGTACTTGGTGCGATAGGCGCGCACCGTATCGTCTGATTCTCTGAAGTTGATCCCGACCACGCGAAGCCCGTGCTCATAGCGATCCGTCGCTGCTCGAACGATGAAAGGCTGCTCGTTCACGCACGGCTCGCACCAGGTGGCGAAGATGTTCAGCCAGACCGCATACCCCGCATACTTCGAGAGAGCGAAATCCGGCCCGTCGAGAACGCGCATCTTGATCTCGAGCGGTCGATCGTACGGCAACGTCGTGTTGTGATCGCACTCGACGGCCGCTCGTGGTGTCTTCGCGCCGACAACAGCGGCTACGAGCCCAAACAGAAACTGTTCACGCAGCACAGCGCTGGCGGGTTCACATCCCGAGAAACTGATTCCCGCCCACGGCTTACTCCCGCCCTGCGGAATTCCTAGCCGAGGATGAGATCGAGCAGTGGCGGATAGCACTGCGCGACGCATTGATTAGGGTTATCCGGTTCGATGACGTCGTGCATCGCCGGGAAGCCGACGAGCCAGGCGGCTGAACTTGAGACCATGCCGGTGCCGCGCCAGTGCTCCGAGAGCTGCTCGGGCACGCTGTTGTTGACCGCCGGGTCGCGCGGGTTGAGCGCGAAGATCATCTGCGTGCGCGCCCGCCCTGCAAGCGGAGCTTGCGCGCCGAGCGTCCACTCGCCGATCTTGTAGCATTCGCCGAGCGCGCGCAGCGGATAGCGGGGGTAGGCGTGGCTCGGCGTGATCGCTTCTTTGAGCGTCGGATTCCACCACGCGTAGCGTGACGGCGGCATCGCGCGCATCCACGCGGCGGCATAGACGCTGAGCGGAAACCAGATATGATCGATTCCGAACGCCGGCGACAGCGCGACGCAGCGGTCGATATCGCCGCGCTGCGTCACGAGCCACGCGGTCAGCACGCCGCCCAGCGATATACCGTGCACGACCAGCCGCCGGCCCAAACCGCGGGCGGCGTCGACCGCTTCCATCGCGAGCGCGCAGACCTGTTCGGCGGTCATGCGCTCGAGCCGGGTCGTCATCCGGTTCACGTCGCCGTGCTCCGGCAGGCGCGGCACGAGCACGTTGCAGCCGCGCGCGTGCAGTCGCTGCGCGAACAGCGCGTATTGGGCCGGGCAATTGGTGAAGCCGTGAAACAGGACGACCGTGGTGTCGGTCGGACGGCCGTGAGAATAGAGCGCCGTCCGTCCGACGGGGAGGATGCTCGCGTCATCGAGGGCCTGGATCCGGCGTACGAGCGCCAGCGCATCGTCAAAGCGGGAATCATCGGCCTTCGCGCGCGGCAGCAGCGGTACGGCGGAAAGCAGTCGGATGAAATCGCGACGGTACATCGACCGGGTCGCGCGCTAGACCTTGAGTTCGACTTTTTCGAGGGCCTTGGTGGTCGAGACCACGTGATGGTTGAGCCGTAGCTCTTCGGGCGAGTAGCCGAACGCGAGGCCAAGCAGTTGAGGCAAGTGGAAGATCGGCGTGTCGATCACCTTATGCATCACGGCGGCCGCATCGGGCTGCTGCGCGTCGAGGTTGAGATGGCACAGGGGGCAGGGGGTTACCAAGAGGTCGGCGCCCTTTTCTTTGGCCTCGAGGATGTGGTTGCCGCCCATGGTCAGCGCCTTATCGCGGTTCATGGTCACCATCGGGAAGCCGCAACACTTGGACTTGCCGTGGTACTCGACCGCTTCGCCGCCGACGACCTCGATCAGCTGTTCTAAGTAAGTCGCGCGCTCCGGCCGCTCTTTGAGGCCGAGGTACTCCTGCGGACGCAGGATGTAACAGCCGTAGAACGGCGCGATCTTCAGGCCCGTCAGCTTGTGCTTGACGAGCGAGCGGATCTTGTCGAGCCCGATGTCTTCGACAAGGATCCACAGCAGATGTTTGACCGTCGTCGTTCCTCTATACTGATAGCCGCTGTCGGCGAGCGCGACATTGGCGGCGGCGAGGCGTTCAGGGCTCTTGCGGAAGTGATAGTTATGGTTGGAAAGCACGCCTTGGCAGGTCGAGCAGATGGTCATCAGCGTCGCGCCTTGCTGCTCGGCCATGGCCAGCGTCAAGCCGTTGAGCGAATCGGCCAGCGGCGGATTCTGCTCGGAGAGCACGCCGGCGCCGGTGCACGGCGCCTCGGTCAGCTCGTGCAGCTCGAGTCCGAGCGCTTCGGCGACTTTGCCGGTCGAAACGTACAGTTCGGGGCACGCGCCTTTAGAGACGCAGCCGGGCCAGAATGCGACTTTCATTTGAATCGTCCGCCGATCTTCTTGAAGAGGTTCTTGATTCGCTCGACGTGCGGGACCGCATGGTGGATGAGGGGCGGGAACTTGCCGGCGCGCAGCAAGTTGAACGCCGCGGGCAGCGACTGCAGCTGCGCGGGGATGTTGAAGAGTCCGAGCGACTTGGGCATCAGCGTGAGCTCGTTGAGACGGCCGCTGTCGCGCACCGATTCCGCGAACGCGTCCGCATGGCGCGTGCCCGTGTTATGCGTGAAGCCGGCGTCGACCGCCATCTTGCGGAGTTTGAGGATCTGGTCGAGCGGTGCGACGCCTTTGGGGCATTGCTGCACGCACTCGTAGCAGTGCGTGCAATCCCACACGCCGTTGGGCTCGCTGTACTGCCCCAGTCGCTGGGTGGTTTCCGCGTCGCGTGGGTCGGCCGTATACCGATAGGCCTTGGCCAGCGCGGCGGGTCCCGTGAAGTCCGAGTTGACGGCGAACGACTCGCAATCCATCAGGCACGCGCCGCACGAGATGCAGCTCACCTCTTGGAGGAGCTCTTCCATCGCGGCGTTGGGGACGCAGTATTCTTCGCCTTGGGGCACCGGCTGTTTGTTCTCAAGCCACGGCTTGACCGAGAAATTCTTCTTCCAGAACGGCGTCATGTCGCAGACCAGGTCGCGCACGATCGGCATCGAGGGCGGCGCCTCGACGGTGACCTTGCCGTCCGGCGTGAAGTCGCGCAGCTTGCTCGTGCACACAAGACGCGCGTGGCCGTTGACCCACATGGCGCACGATCCGCAGATCGCGCTGCGGCACGCACAGCGCACGCCCAAGCTCTCGTCCTGATATTCGCGGATGGCGATGAGCGCGTCGAGGACCATCGCGTGCTCGGGCAGGTCCACCTTGAACGTCTGGTAGACCTTGGGCACGGCGTTCTGGTACGGCGGCCGGAACGGCTGGCCAGGCTCGCCCTTGGGCTGCGGCTCTCCGGGCGGGCTATAGCGCCCGACGACGACGGTCCATTCCATCAGTACTTACGCTCCTGCGGCGGCCATTTGGTGATCGTCACCGGCACGTAGCTGATGACGGGCTGGCCGTCGCGCCGGGTGATGAGGATGTGCTTGAGCCATTCCGCGTCGTTGCGCTCCGGATAATCGGTGCGCGATTGGGCGCCGCGGCTTTCCTTGCGTTCGATCGCGCCGAGAATCGTGGTCTCGGCGCAATCGAGCATGTAGCCGAGCTCGAGCGCGAAGGTGAGCGCCTGGTTGTAGATGCGGCCCTTGTCGCGCACGGCGACGGTCTCATAGCGCTTCTGCAGATCATGCACCTGCGCGAGCGCCTCGCGCAGGCCGGCCTCGTCGCGATAGACGCCGACCTTCTCGTCCATCAGATTGCCGAGCTCGAGCCGCAGCTTGGCATGCGTCTCGCCGGTCGTCGGACGGTCCATGAACGCCTGCACGCGTTTTTGCTCGGACGCCAAGAACTGCTCGCCGGCGGCGTCGGGCGGCATGGCCGATACCGTCTTGACGTATGCGGATGAGTTACGGCCTGCGTGGCGGCCGAAGACGAGCGTGTCGAGCAGCGAGTTCGCACCGAGGCGATTGCCGCCGTGCACGCTCACGCATGCGCATTCGCCCGCGGAATATAAGCCTTCGACCGGCGTGCGCGCGCCGGCGTCGGTCTTCACGCCGCCCATGATGTAGTGCATGCCCGGGCGCACGGGCACGGGCTGGTTGAGCATGTCGATGCCGAGGAAGTCGAGTGCCATCTCGTGGATCTGCGGCAGCTTCTTGAGGATGACGTCGGGTCCGAGATGCCGCAGGTCCAGCAGCACGCAGCCGTCGATGCCGCGCCCGGCCGCGATCTCCTGCCACTCAGCGCGCGACACGACGTCGCGCGACGCGAGCTCCTTCATCTTCGGCGCGTACTTCTCCATGAAGCGCTCGCCCTGCGAATTGAGCAGGTAGGCGCCTTCGCCGCGCGCGGCCTCGGTCATCAAGAAGCCGGAGCCCTTGAGCGTGGTGGGATGGTACTGCACCATCTCCATGTCCATGACCGGCGCTCCCGCCCGATAGGCGAGCGCGATGCCGTCACCGGTGCAGATGAGCGCGTTGGTGCTGGGCTCGTACACGCGGCCCATTCCGCCGCTTGCCACGACGACCGCCTTGGCGCGCAGCAGCACCAGATCGCCGTTCATCATGTCGAGCGCGACGACGCCGCGGCACGCGCCGTCCACCATGAACAGCGCGGTCGCGAACCATTCCTCGTAGACCTTGACGCCCGCTTTGAGCAGCTGATCGTACAGCGTGTAGAGCAGCGCCTGGCCCGTGATGTCGCCGACGAAGTAGGTGCGGGCCTTGGAGGCGCCGCCGAACGCTCGCGTACCGAGCTTGCCGTCCGGACCGCGGTAGAAGATGACGCCCATATGCTCGAGCTCGATGATGTCGGCAGGCGCTTCGCTGCACATCACCTCGACGGCGTCTTGATCCGCGAGATAGTCGGAGCCTTTGATGGTGTCGAGCGCGTGGATCTCCCACGAATCGCCCTCGCCGATCGCGGCGTTGATGCCGCCTTGGGCGGCGCCCGAGTGGCTGCGCACCGGATGGACCTTGCTGATGACGGCGACGTTCGCGCCATTGCGCGCTGCCTCGAGCGCGGCACGCATGCCGGCGAGACCGGCGCCGAGCACGATGATGTCGTGGTCGACAATCACGGCAATCTCACCCCTATCGGTCGTCTGCTAGGCGTTTGCCGTTCCCTCCGGTCTGAGGCGCGACCTACTGGCGTGCATATGTTCGGGCGACTTTAGTCGAGCTTTTCGGCAAGCATCTGCGCGACGGGCTCGCGAGGCTGAGCCGGTGCGATCGCACCCGCTATCGCGAGCCCCGCGGCGATGAGCACGAGGTTCTTGACCACGAATTCGCCCTGCACGGTGAGCAAGAGCGGATCGCCGTGCTGGAACGAGTTCTCGGGCTCGAGCACGAGCACCAAGAACGTGCCCAACATCTGCACGAAGAAGAGCAGCATGGTCACGCGGATCGCCCAGCCGGTCAACAGGCCGGCGCCGATGACGAGCTCCAGCACGCCCATCGACTTGACCGCGACATCGGCGGGCAGGAACGGCAGCGTGCGCGCCACGAGATCTGCAACCGGGCTGACCCCGAACAGCTTGAGCGCGCCGAACCAGATGAACACAAGCGCGAGGGCGATGCGCAGCACGAAGACGCCGTGGGCGCGCACGAAACCGATCGCCGCATCGTCGAAGCGCTGGAGCCAGCCCGGTGCCCGCATGCTCATGCCTCCGCCTTTCCGCCCCTGTTCTTCCTTTAACCCATTAACGCCGACGGCCGATGAACCTTCTAGGGCAGGAATCCGACGAATCGCGCAGAGTGGCGTGGTCTTGTCGCCCGCCCGCTGCGCCACTCAAACGGTCGAATAAATTCGACCGCTACAGGGGTGGTGCCGAGAAACGGCGATGCACGCAGCAAACAGCGCCGACGCCCAGCTCGAAAGCGAGTGGCTGAGGCAGACAGCACACGGGGATCGAGCGGCGTTCGAGCGGCTCTTCCGGGCCTACGAACACCGCCTCTACCGTTTCTTGCTCGGGCTCGTGCGCGAGCCGCAGGTCGCCGAGGAGCTGACGGGAGACGTCATGCTCGAGGTGTGGAAGAACGCGGCGCGCTTCCGCGGCCAATCCAAAGTGTCGACGTGGATCTTCGGCATCGCCCATCACAAAGCGGTCGACGCGCTGCGCAGGCGCGCGCCGGCACACGTCGACCTGGAGGAGTTGAGCGCGGTTCCAGATGCTGGCGCAGGGCCAGAAGCGCAAGCGATGGCGGACAGCGCGCGCCGTGCGCTTGCCGATGCGCTGCTCGAGCTGACGCCTGAACACCGCGCGGTGCTCGAGCTGACCTTCACCAATGGATGCTCGCAGGCCGAGATCGCGGCGATCGTGGGCTGCCCCGTCAACACCGTCAAGACCAGAGTGTTCTATGCGAAACAACAGCTGCGCCGGATCTTCGAGCGCAGGGGCGTTCGGAGAGATCTGCCATGAACCACCAAGACGTCGCCGAATTGCTTCCGTGGTACGTCAACGGCACGCTTGCGCCGCACGAGCGCGCGCAGGTCGAGGCCGAGCTCGCGTCCTGCCCCTTGTGCGCCGGCGAGCTGGCCGAGCTGCAGCGCATCCACGCCGCGATGCACGAGATCGACCAAGACGCGCCCGGTCCGTCAGAATCGCTGATGGCCCGCACGTCGGCGCGCATTGACGCGCAGCCGGCGCGCGTGGGCGCCGCGTTCTCGGTGAAAGATTGGTGGAACAGTCTCACCGCCGCAGGCAAGATCACGGTCTTAGTCCCCGCAGCGCTGGCCGCCGTGCTGGTCGTCATCGCCGTGCGCCAAAGCGCGCTTCATCAGGTCGCTCTTTCCACCTATACGACGCCCGCCGGCGTTGCGGGCAAAACCCTCGACGAGCGCACCCAAAGCACGGATCAAGTCGCACAGGCACCGGCGCCTCCCCAGGCAGGGGCTCCGCTGCCGATCACGAGTGGCGCCGTCGCCCGAAGCGCTTCGGTGAATGAGGCCGCGGCGCCGGCCACGAGCCAGCTGCAAGCCACGAACGTTCTGAAGCGCGTGCCTTTGCCGTCCGGCGAGCGCCCGCAGCTCATACGCACCGGCACCATTGACTTGCTGGTGCCAGACGTCGAGCAGACGCTCGCGCAGCTCCAATCCCTGGCTCAGCTCCAATTCGGCGATGTGATCTCGCTCGATGATTCGACGCCCTCGACGCCCGGCGTCCGCCACACCGCGCAGGTCCAGTTGGCCGTGCCCGCCGACCGCTTCGATCAGACGATGCAGGCGCTCGTCAAGCTCGGCGCGGTGCAATCGCGCAATATCAGCGCTGAGAACGTCTCCGACCAGATCGTCGACGCCCAAGCCAGGCTTCGCAATCTGCGCCGGACCGAGACCGACATGCTGCGCATCCTCGACCGTGCGGGCAAGATCCCGGATGTGCTTGACGTGACGCAGCAGATCGCGCAAGTACGCGAGCAGATCGAGCAGCTCGATGCGCAGGTGCAATCGCTGCAGCATCGCGTCGCCTACTCGACCATCTCGATCGCGATCGAGGACGAGAAGCCGGTCACAAGCGCGCAACCTGGCATGGGCGCGCAGCTCGACGACGCCTGGAAAGCCGCCGTGCGCGAACTGCGCAACTACACGGTGCGCGTCGCTGCCGTCATGCTGACCATTATCGCGTTCGCGCCCTATTGGCTGGGGGTGCTGCTGATCGCTCTGTTCATCGCCAACCGGCTGCGGCGCCCGTCCGGCGCCTGAGGACTACCTGCGCCGCTGGAGAATCAGCGGCGCATGCTCGCCCTCGTGCTCTCCGTCGCCGTCGCCGCCGCTACGGCGCCGCCCCCCGCGCCGCACGATCCGGTCATCGCCGCGGTCGGCGACCTCGTCTGCGATCCGCGTCCCCACACCCTGCCCGATATCGAAGACGTGCTGGGGGGCTGCAGCTCCAACCAGACGTTCGCGCTCGTGGCGCACCGGCCGCTGGCAGCGATCCTCATCTTGGGCGACGCGCAATACGAGGACGGTGCGCTGGTCGCGTTCCAACAAGGCTATGCCAAGTCGTGGGGCAAGCTCAAATCGATCACGCATCCGACGCCGGGCAATCACGAGTACTATTCATCGCCGCATGCCGACGGCTATTTCACGTATTTCGGCCGGTCGGCGGGCGATCCGGCCAAAGGCTACTACAGCTTCGACCTGCCCAACTGGCACTTCATCGCGCTCAACGGCAACTGCGCCCTCATCGGCGGCTGCGCCGCCGATTCGCCGCAGGAAGCGTGGCTGCGCGCGGACCTGGCCGCGGATCACGCTTCGTGCACTCTCGCGTACTGGCATCAGCCGCGCTTTTCGTCCGGCTTTCACGGCAACGACACCCAGTATGGGCAGTTCTGGAACGACCTTTACGCCGCCAAAGCCGACATCGTTCTCGGCGGGCACGATCACGACTACGAACGCTTCGGCCTGCAGACGCCGGCCGGCAAGGCGGATCCGCAAGCCGGAATCCGCGAGTTCGTGGTCGGCACAGGCGGCCGCAGTCACTCGTTCTTCCTTAGAATGGATAGGAACAGCGAAGCGCGCGCATCTGGAACCTTTGGGGTCATGTTCCTGACGCTTCACGCGCACGGGTACGATTGGCGCTTCACACCGATCGCCGGCTACCACTTTTCAGATAGCGGAAGCGGGACATGCCATGGTCGAGGCCCCTGATTTCACGCATTAGATTCCTTGGAGTAAGTTTCACGCACGGAAGCGTGTGTCAGAAAAGTCAGTACTTCTCCTTTTGGCTCTGACTGTCTATAATGTGCGCATGTTTACAAGCTTAGCCCTCCTTATCGCACGCGTGCTGCTCGGTTGGATTTTCATCGCCCACGGCGCGCAAAAACTGTTCGGCTGGTTCGGCGGCTACGGCCTCAAGGGGACCGGTGGATTCTTTGAGGGCCTCGGCATGAAGCCCGGCGTGCTCTTCGCGTTCGTCGCGGGCGCGGGTGAGTTCGTCGGCGGGCTGCTGACCCTGCTCGGCTGGCTCAACCCCGTCGGGCCCGCGCTGATCATCGCGGTGATGATCGTGGCGATCGCGACCGTCCATATCCCCAAGGGCTTTTGGATGACCAACGGCGGCTACGAGTACAATCTCGCCAACATCGCGGCGGCATTCGCCATCGCGGGCGCCGGCTCGGGCGCGTACTCGCTTGACGCCGTAGCGCCGCTGGCGCTGTTGAGCCAACCCAACGCGGGTTGGATCATCATCGTCGCGGCGGTTGTCGGCGCACTGCTCTCTTTGGTCGTCCGTCGGGTACCAAAAGCCGCTGCCACCTCCTAGGGGACCGGCTCCTTCGCTTCTCGTTGCGCACGCCGCCGTGCGAGCCGTTGTCGCACGGCTACGAATACCGTCGCCGCGAGCGTGGCGGCCAGAACGGCCATGACCTCGCGCGGGCTGCCGCCGAACAGCGCGACGAGCGCTGAGGCGAGACAGCCCCCGCCGCCGATGCCGATGCGCCTGGCCAGCTGCGCGCCATCATTGCGGTCCGCATCATCGAGCTGAATCCGCGGATCGCGCAGCCCCTTTGCGATCAACACCGCGAGCAGCGAGTAGGCGAGCCCGATGCTCGCGAAATACGCGCCGAGCGACACGTCGTCGCCGAACGTCGATACTAACAACAGCGAGTAGGCGACGAAGACCGTCGCCGCGAGAAACGTGAAGTTGAGCAACACGCTCGGCGTATCCGGATAGAAGTAGCGCGCGAACAACCGGTGATGCAGCCACCACAGCGCGCAGACGAACGCGAAACTCGCCACGAACGTCACGATATGGATCGGGTGCGCTAACAGATCGCCGCTGGCGCGCGGGACCTTCAGCGTAAAGGCGAGCTGCGAGAGCGTGAAGGCGATGACGATATCGCTGAACGTCTCGAGCCGCCGCACCGTATGTTCGTGCCGCGGCGGCTTGACTGCGGCGCGGGCGTCGTCCATCGCAGCGGCGTTTAGCCGCCAGCGCTCGTTTCGCCTCGATGCGCTGCGCGTTACGTTCGGGAGCCCGTGTCCTATCGTCGGCCGCTCCGAACGAATTCGCCAATCCATCAATAGATGAGAGAGATTCTACGGCACAGCGGCTGGCCAGGAGCCGCATGACGCCTGAGGCGAAATTGCGCGCTACGTCGCCATGGGGGAGTCGCTCATCATGCGTTCGATTTTGCGTATTTCAGCCATTTCACTCGCTGTCGGATTCGCGCTCCTGTGCGCGCAGGTTTCGCCCGCCAGGGCCGGCACGACCGGCGCGATCAACGGCACCGTCACCGACGGCGGCGGCCATCCGATTGCGGCGGTGCAGGTCAGCGCGGCCGCTCCGTCAGGCACCTCAAAGACGATCACCGCGGGCAACGGATTCTACGCCCTCAACGGATTGTCGCTCGACACCTACGTCGTCACGTTCATCAAGGCCGGCTTTCAGACGACCTTCGTGCCCGGCGTGACGGTGACGCAGGATCAGACCCGTCGCGTGGACGCGGTGATGCAGACCGGACCGAAATCCCTCGGCACGGTGACGGTGCGCAGCGCTCAGTCACTGGTGCAACCTGCGACGACCGCGAGCAGCTATGTCGTGAACCAGCGCACGCTGCAAGACATCAACGGCACACCGCAAGACCTCAACGGCTTCCAAGCGTTCAATTCGCTGCCCGGTGTGACCACCGACTACGCGGGCTATCCAGTCATCCGCGCGGGCGCGGAGAACGACGTCGGCTATCAGCTCGACGGCGTCGACAACACCGACCCGGTCACCGGCCAGTTCCTCAACGCGGTCACGCTCAACGGCGCGCGCAGCGTGCAGCTGGCGACCGGCGGCTACGACGTGGCCTCGGGCAACACCAATTCGGGCGTGATCAACGAGGTCATAAAACGGGGCGCGTATCCGGGCGCCGGCCAAGCGACCTTCCGCCTAGGCTGGCACGAGTACGATCACGAGATCTCGATGGACTACGGCAGCGCGACGCCGGACAACCGCTTTAGCTATTACTTCTCGTTCGGCGGCCAGCGCATGGCGACCGACTATGGCAACAACGCGACGCTGCTGCCGCTGACCCTGGGATACCAGAACTTCACCACGCTCAACGACGTGGTGGGCAATTTCTTCTATCGCTGGGGCGGCGACAACCGCAACGAAGTGCAGTTCCTTTCCAACCTGAGCGGCCAGACCTTCGACTTCGCGACGCTGATCAATCCGGCGCAGGCGCCCTACCCGACGATCAACGGCAACGACGAGGCCGGCACGAATCTGCTCAACTTCCCATGCAACCCGACGCCCTGTGTGCCGCTGTCCAATTTCATCACGCTGTATCCCGGCCAGGCTGCCGTGAATCAGAACATCAACGCGGTCGACACGCAGACGTTCAACTCGACCATCGACAAGCTCAACTACAAGCGCCAGTTCAGCGCGTCGAGCTTCGGCGATCTGACGCTGTTCCGCACGAGCGAGAATCTCGTGTCTTCCTATCCGTACAATGTCGGATCGTTTTCGGACACGTATCAGGATCTGAACACCGTCGGGCTCGGGATCCAAGCAGACTACGACAATCAGCTCAGCAACCACCACGAGCTCGGTGCGGGCGGCACGTATACGTACTACTCCTCGCTCTTCAAGGCCGCGTTCCCCAGTTTCGAGCCCATCGTCGAGCCGCTCGAAGGCATCGGCTGCCAGCAATTGCTGCTGACCACGAATCCTGGCCCGGGCGTCGGTGGCTGCTACATCGGCCCGCTTAACGCGCAGCTCAACGCGACGCTTGGCACGACTCTGCCGACCAGCGGACCGCTCGCGCCGCTGAACACCTTCGCGGACAGTACGTCGTACACGGACGCGCCGATCCATCGCTACGATTTCTACGTCAAGGACCGCTGGCAGCCGAACGACTTGCTTACCGTGACGTTCGGCGTACGCTACGACATGGAGGTCATCGGCCTGCCCAGCGACGCCGCGGCGCAGAACATCAGCTACTACACCGACGACACGACGCCAGCGGGCTGCGGCGCTCCTCCGAATCCGCCATGCAACATCGTCACCTTGCCGGGCTCGCCGATCGGCACCGACGTCACGCGCCCGTCGCAGATCAGCCCGCGCATCGCCGTCTCGTACCAGCTCGGCCCGCACGACGTCGTGCGCGCATCGTATGGCAAGAACATCGAGTTCGAGCCGATCTCGGCCGTCCAGAACTCGTATCGCATCGATCCGTCGCTGGCGAACTGCACGATTGCGAGCGGCTGCTTCCAGCCGCTGCCGGGTTACAGCCCGACGTGCGTCAACGGCGTCGACCCGGCGAACTCCAACGCGAGCTGTAACGGCTTCTCAAACCTGCAGCAGCAGATCCTGGCCGACCTGAACACCAACAACTTCCAGTCATTCACGCCTGTCGTTCCGCAGCGTGCGATCAATTACGATTTCTCGTACGAGCACGACTTCGGCCATGGGCTGGACACGAAGATCACTCCCTACTACCGCCGCGGCACCGACTACGTGGTCACCAGTTCGAATTTCCTGTTCAACCTCCCCAGCGGTACGCCGGTGTTCGGACCGGCGCGCTCGGTGAACGCGGGTATCAACTCGAATACCGGCGTCGAGTTCGAAGTGCAAAAACAGGCGACGTTCGGGTTTTCCGGGTTCTTCAACGCGACGTACGACAACACGCTCGCCAATTACGATAGCGACTTCTTCCCGACCGTCAACAACGCGGCGCTGGCCGCCGGTCATTTCTTCCACGTGACGTATGTGTCGCCGCTGGTCGCCAATCTCGTGGTCGCATACGACTCGCGCCAGGGCCTGCACGCCTCGGTCGATATCCCGTACGAATACGGCTATCCGTATGGCGTGGGGACCAAGACCTTCGTCTTCCTCCCGTGCAGCCAGGTGCCGACCTGCACGGGCGATCCGACCAGCACGGTCCCGTATCAGGTGCTCAACACCGATCTGGCCGCCTCGACGCCGTCGGAAGCGTACTACTTCACCGATCCGACCAATCCGGGCACGATCACCGCACCGAACATCGTGTCGTCGCGCGGCACGCCCGAGGGACCGGACCCGGGGTCATTGCGCGGTCCGCAGATCCTCACCGTCAACGCCAGCATCTCGCAAGACATCGGCCGCGGCCCCAACAACTTCCAAGTCGGCGTGCGCGTGCTCAACCTGCTGGGCAATTACACGCCCGCGGTGGTCGCGAACAATCCATATTACGTTCCCAATGGCCTGGGTGGCTACGGAGTCGGCTCGGGCTTCAACACGAATCAGTGCCCGGCCGGCGTGGTCAACCAGTTCGGCTGCGAGCCGTTCCAGAACAACTACACTCCGTATCCGTACGAAAGCGAAGCGTTAGGCCCACCGCGCCAGTGGACGTTCTTCTTGAGCATGAAGTACTGACGGGTCCGTACGGCGGCGTCACTTCAGATAGCGGTCCATCCAGGCCGCCCAGCGCCGGTAGATGTCCTCGGAGCGCACCGGGTCGTTCGGATAGTGCCCGCTCACCGGATAAACGACGAACGTCACCGGCAGGTGGCTGTCCTTGAGCCCGTGATAGAACTCATATGAGTGGATCACCGGTACGCGTACGTCGCCGGAATCGTGCAGCAACAGCGTCGGCGCCGTGACTTTGGCGACGTAGCTGAGCGGCGACTGGTCGCGATACGCTTGGAGCAGTGCGGCCGAATCCCACGGCGAACCGCCGAAATAGAAGCGGCCCAGCACGTTGTAGTCCGATGTCGCATAGTCGACGAACGCGTCCGCGGGCGCGGCGCCGGCCATCGCGGCCTTCCACACCGCGTAGTGCGTGATGAGCCACTCGGTCATGTAACCGCCGTACGACCAGCCGGACACCGCGATGCGCGTCTCGTCCACGATGCCCAGCTTCTTGACGGCCTCGATGCCGGCCATGACGTCGCGCCCCGGGCCGTCGCCGGCATCGTTGAAGATCGCGATCTGGTACGCGTTGCCCTGGCCGTCGCTGCCGCGATAGTTGGGCGAGAAGACGAGGTAGCCGTGCGCGGCGATGTACTGCGGCAGGCCCGGCCAATCGGTGTCGCGCCAACTCGCGATCGACGATTCGGTGGGTCCGCCGTGGATCTGCAAGACCAGCGGGTATTTCTTGCCGGCGACGTACGAGGGCGGGTAGAAAAGCACGCCGCTTTCGGAAAACCCGTCGGGTCCGGTCCACGCGATGTTCTGGACTTTGCTCTGCGCGCGCGCATCGATGGCCGCGTTGTAGTCGGTGAGCCGCACCGGCGGGGCGAATGTCGAAGCCATGTAATAGACCTCGGTCGCGCGCTGCGGTTCCGAACCGGCGAAGGCGATCTGCCCTGCCGCAGTGGCATCGAGCGTGCCGGGCACCGGATCGACCGCCTGCGTATCGATGCGCGACGAGTCGCCGTGCTCGCCGACGATGAACAGCCGCGAACGGGTCCCTTGAAACGCGTTGACGACCAGCCGATGCCCGCTCAGCCAGCGCGCGCCCATCGCGTCGATGTCGAGCGTCTGCGTCGCCGCGATACCATCACCGCCGCTCGCGGGCGCGATCATCATCATCGTCTGCGCTAGCGCATTATCGGCGCGCGCGTAGGCGTACGCGATGCGAGTGCCGTCCGGCGAGTAGATGGCGCCGGCCTCGAGGCGCTTGTGGTCCGTGAGCTTGCGGATCGAGCCGATGGCGACGTCCAGCACGTCGGTCACGGTGCCGACCGCATCGGAATTGTACGCATTGTCCATGCGCGCGAACACGATCGAAGCGCCGTCGGGCGACCACGCGAAGAACGGCATCGGAGCGACCTCGGGCAGCGGGTAGATGAGCTCGCCCTTGGGTAGGCTCCAGCTGCCGCTGGTGAGACGGCGCGGCGCGCCGCCGGCGATCGCTTGCAGCCACAGATGCGAGGGCGTCGGCTTGGCGGTGCTCAGGTAGTCTTGATCGCCGACCTCGAATGCATCGAGTCCGGCCGCGATGGACTTTGCGTCTGGCGCAGCATCCGGCGTCGCGTACGCGATGGCCGAACCGTCAGGGCGCCACGCGAACGAGTCGACGCCACGTGGCAGATGGGTCAGCTGGCGGACGGATCCGCCGCGTACGGAGACGATGAAGATCTGCGGCGCGTCATTCGCGTCGGCGATGTACGCGATCGCGGCACCGTTGGGGGACCATGCCGGATCTGTCACGCCGTATGATGCCGGTGTCACCGGCGTGCGCGTGTGCGTCGTGCAATCGATGACCTCGATGCGCTCGACGTAGCGATTGGTGGTAAAGTCCTGGCGCTGCACGACGGCCGCCACGCGCCTGCCGTCCGGAGAAATGGCGAGGCTGGGTATTTCCACGTACGTGCGCAGGGTCTCGAGATCCAAAGCCTTCGAAGCGTTCGAAGCCGACGCGGCTTGAGGCGCGCCGGCGAACGCGAACGCGGACAAGACGGCGAGTAAGAGTGTCTTCATCACGGCCGCCGTTTCGCTGCGTGGAAAGAGCGCTCATTCCGATTGCAGGGCATTTACGAACGTCGGTGAACGCCGCTTGTCCGCTCTCTCGAGAGAACCTACAAATGAGTCGGTTCTTGTTCTGCAAAGGAGTTCGTCGTGCCAGAAGGCCCGTTCGTCAAGTTTCTCGAGAAGACCAAGCATAAGGACTTCTCGAAAGACGTCTATGAGCAAGTCCTCAAAGTATTCGAACATCACGGTCTCAAGGAAAAGCAGATCAGAGCGTTCTTGTGGGGCTCGATCAAAGATATCGAGGCTCTGGTCGCCGAGGAATACAAGGCTCTTGGGGTGACGCCGATGCAAGCCTTCTCATACGGACCGCCGCGGCCCAACGTGTGGCCCGGTGGTACCGGCGGTGGCGGAGACCCGCACTCATAGCCTGGTCCACACCGCCATTGCCGGACCTGACCATTGTCGGGGCGGGCATCGACGCCGGACGCGACCTGACGCCGGCAGCGCGCTGGCATATCGAACGCGCCGATAAGGTATTTTTCTTGGTCGGCGATCCGGTCGCCGCTGGCAGCGTGCTTGAGCTAAACGCCAGCGCCGAGTCGTTGCACACGCTCTACGACGTCGAAAAGCCGCGCATCGACACGTATGAAGAGATGGTCTCGCGCATCATGGCGAGCGTCCGCACAGGCGCAAAAGTATGCGTGGTCGCCTACGGCCACCCCGGCGTCTTCGCCTATCCGATGCATCGCGCGATCGCCCAGGCTCGCGCCGATGGCCACACCGCGACGATGCAGCCGGCGGTCTCCTCGGTGGATTGTTTGCTCGCCGATCTTGACCTCGATCCCGCCGCGTGCGGGTTGCAGATCTTCGACGCATCCGATCTGGTGTTCAGAAGGCGAGCGTTTAGCGTGGATAGCCCGCTGGTGTTGTTGCAACCGGCCGTGACCGGCGATCCTAGCTTCAAGATCACGTACGGACGCGAAGGCGTCGCCAAGCTCGCAGGCTATCTCGTCGAGTATTACGGCGAAAACCATCAGGCCATCGTCTACCAGGCATCGCAGTACTCGGTGTTCGGCCCGCTCATCCAACGCACGACCGTCGGCGCGCTCGCAGATGTTGACGTGACCACCGGATCGACGCTGTACATCCCGCCTAAAGAGCCGTCGCCGGTCGGGGAAGAGCGAGGCTAGGGCGCGAAACGCCCTCATCGGGGGCGAAACGATGGCGGACTCCGCACAAACGCACAGACTCGTCGGCAGAGATCCGCAGTTGGCGCTGCTGCGACGGCTTCAGGAATCGGCGAAGTCCGGCGCCGGCAGCGTGGTCTTGCTGGGCGGCGAGGCAGGGACGGGTAAGAGCCGCCTCGTCTTCGAGTTCTGCGCGGCGCTCGCATCCGCCGAAACGCGGTACGCGGTCGGCCAATGCCTCGAATACGTCCAATCGCCGTTCGCGCCATGGCTCGCTGCGCTCGCAACCCTTAACGACGCCGACCCGGCGGTCCTCAAAGCATCACCGTCTGTCCGAGCGACCCTTTCGCATTTGCTGCCGGAGCTCGCCGCCACGGCTGTACCGGCTGAACCGGCGACCGACAAACTGCGCCAATTCAACGCGATCGTCGAAGCGTTGCGCGATTTCGGCGCAGCGCGACCCACGGTAGTGGTGATCGAAGACATCCACTGGGCTGACAGCGCGTCGTTTGAACTGCTGCAGCACCTCGCAGCGAATATCGGCGATGCGCGCCTGCTCGTCGTTGCCACCTATCGCAACGACGAGCTCAAGCGCGCGCAAGCCTTGCGCCCGATGCTCGCCAAGCTTGCGCGCCAGTCCGCGGTGCGGCGCATTGAGCTGCCTGCGCTGAGCGCGTCCGAGATGCACGAACTCGTGTTCCACGTGCTTGAGGGCCGGGCTCAGCTTCCAGCCGCGACGATCGGCGCCATCTGCTCGCGCGCAGAGGGCAATGCGCTGTTCGCAGAAGAGCTGCTCAAGTCGGTGCTGGAAAGCGGCCGGCTCGAAGCGCCGAGCTTGCCTGCGACCCTGAGCGAGGCGGTGCTCGAGCATTTCGCGGCCCTGACCGTCGTGGAGAAGAAGATCATCTCACACGCGGCGGTGATCGGCCGGCGCTTCCAAGCGGCACTGCTCGCAGAGATCGTCGGCCTTCCTTTAGAGGACGTGACCGCGGCGCTCAAGCACGCGGTCGAACTGTCGCTGATCGCCGAAGAGAGCAACGGCGTCGTCTTCTTCGCCTTCAGGCACGAGCTCACGCGCCAGGCGATCTATGAAGAACTGCTCGCGAGCGAGGCCCGGCAGATCCACACGAAGATCGCCACGACGCTGGAGGGGCACCCGCACGACGAGAATACGGCGGAGCTCGCCTATCATTGGTGGCAAGCGCACGAGCGGGCGCGCGCCGCGCGGTACAATGAGTTGGCGGCGGATGCGGCGCTTAAGGTCTTCGCGTACCGCGACGCGGCCACCGCATTGGAGCGAGCGATCGAGTCGACGAGCGGCGACGACGCGCATCGCGCCGCGCTGAACCTCAAACTCGCGTACGCGCTGCACCAGTGCGGCGCCGAGGAGCAGGCCAAACGAGCCGCCGGTGAAGCGCTCTCTTTCTACGAGGCTAGCGGTGACCGGGTCAGCGCCGCGCGGACGTGTCTCGAGCTTGCCCGGATGCATGGCACGTACGGGCACACCGACGAGTCCTTCGCGCTTACACAGCACGCGCTCGAGCTGGTCGGAGATGATCCGGCAAGCCCGGCGTACTTCGACGCGCACGTGCAGATGATGCGCCTCTTCACCGAATTCCGTTGGGATCCGCAGCGCCTTGCGCAGCACATGGCGCTTGCCGACGCCGCGACCGGCGCACGCGCGCCGGAGACGCGGATCAACTTCTTGGTGCTGCGCGCGGTCAGCGACGCCGGCGCAGGCGAGGTGGATCGAGCGCTCGAGGACACCCGCGCCGCCGCTGCACTAGCGGCTGAAACCGGCGATTTCCGCAGCGCAGTCCGATGCTGGGGAAGCTTCGGGATTTCGATGCTGCAAGCGGGCGAAAGCGCGCAAGCGGCTGCGGGATTCGACGCGGCGTCCGAGATCATCCGCCACAAGGGCGTCGGCGGCCTGACGGCGATCTGGATCCGAGTCGCTTCGGCGCACGCCAAGCGGGTCAGCGGCGACCTGGCCGGTGCACGCGCTCTGCTTAAAGAGGCGCTTGCGGCGAACGTCGAGACGCCCGGCTTCCAGATGTTCATCGCAAGCGCCGGCATCAGGGTCGGTCTCATGCTTGACGACGATGCCCTGGTGACGCGGTGCGCGCGCCGCGAGCTGGTGAGCTTTGCGCTTTCGTCCGGCAACTCCAGGATGATCGGTTCAACCGCCGCGTTCGCCGAGCTCGATGCGGCGCACGGCAGGACCGACCAGGCTGCCTCGCTGTTGCGCGACGCCATCGGCGCGCTCGAGAACATCGGTGCGCCGCCTGGGTTCGGCGATGCGGATGAGCTGTGCATCGCGGCGGCGGCGTACGGCGCGATCGAGGATTTGCCGCGCGCTCGCGCGCTGCTGCAGGGCGCAGCGCGAGCACCTGAGATGCCGCGCGCCACGCGCGCCAACCTCGCGTTCTTCGATGCCTACGCGGCGAACAGAGCCGGCGACGCCGCGACCGCGTCCGCGCGTGCGCTCGAGACCGCCGAGCTTTTCCGCACCATGGCGTGGCCCTATCACGAAGCGCGAGCGCTGGAGATCGCCGGAAACCCGGAGCAGGCGCTCGAGCTCTACGCGCGCGCCGGCGCGATGCGCGATGTGCAACGGCTAAACGCGCAGTTGAATCCGGTGAACCGGCGCGGGCGAACAAAAGGCGAGCTGACGCCGCGCGAGCGCGAGATCTGCGATCTGCTCGTGCAGGGCAAGACGAACAAGGCGATCGCCGAGCAGCTCGTCCTGAGCGAGCGCACCGTGGAGAGTCACGTGTCGTCGGTGTTGACGAAGATGAGCGCAGCCACTCGCGCGGAGCTCATCGCCAAGCTCAAGGGCTAGCCGAAGGGCCTGCCGCCCCGAAGCGTGCGCTCCAGGTTCGCGACGAACTCGTCGGCGGCGCCGGGGGTCGCGCCTTGCGTCAGATGCTGGTCGAGCGCTGCCGCCGCCGCTGCGCCGCTGCCCTCGATGTCCGCGTGTATATCGATTCGCGAGCCGCCTGGCGCCGGTTGCACTCCGGCCGTCACGACGGCGTTCACGCCGCCCCGACCGGTGGTATCGTCGGCCGTGATACGCACGACCGCGCTGCGCGCCTGATCGTCCACCGACTGCACCGCGATCGCGACATCGTACGTGCCCTGCATCGGTCCCGCATGCATGGTGATGCGGGCGCTGTGAGCCCCATTGCTCATGCTCTCGAGGAGACGCGCGCCCGGAATGTGGGGCAGCACGCGCGGAACGTCCTTGATGATATCCCAGACCGCGCCTGCGGGCGCAGCGACGTGGAAGGTCCGATCGAAGATCACCGTTGGGACCGGTACAGGTGCGCGCGCGTCAGCGGCAGCGCGACGCCCCCGCCGGGCGTGCGCTTGGCGAGCAGCATCTGGACGATGCCCATCCTGCCGGCGGCGAAGCCATGCGCCGAGCCGGCCATATAGAAACGCCACACGTTATAGGTCTCGTCGCCGACGAGCGCGCGGGCCTCGGCCTCGTGCGCTTCGAGACCACGCACCCACTGGCGCAAGGTCAGCGCGTAATGCTCGCGCAGATTCTCGACGTCGCGCACTTCAAACCCGGAATCGAGCGCAGCCTCATCCATCGCCGCGAGCCGCGGCAGGTCGCCGTCGGGAAAGACGTAGTTTTCGATGAAGCGCGAGCCGTGCGGGAAGAAACGGGCCGCCAAGCCTCGCTCGTGGGCGCGTTGCGTGACGATTCCGTGATTGAGGAACAAACCGCCAGGTTTGAGCGCACCTTCGACCGCTTCGAAATATGTCGACAGCATGCCATCGCCCACGTGCTCGACCATGCCGATGCTGGCTGCCTTGTCGAAGAGACCGAGCGGCTCAAGCTCACGGTAGTCGCGCAGCTCAACGCTGACGCGATCGGCAAGACCCTCGGCGGCGATGCGGCGCTGCGCGTATTCGGCCTGCTTCGTGCTGAGCGTGATGCCGACCGCGGTCGCGCCGTGCTCGCGCGCCGCATAGCGGATCAGCCCGCCCCAGCCGCAGCCGACGTCGAGCAGACGATCGCCTGGCCGAAGCTGCAGCTTGCGGCAGATATGCTCGTACTTGTGCTGCTGGGCGTCGTCGAGCGACTCGATCGCGTCTTGGAAATACGCACACGAATAGGTCATGTCGGCGTCGAGCCACAACGCGTAGAACTCATTGGAGACGTCATAGTGGTAGGCGATCGCGGCTCGATCGCGTTCGATCGAGTGCACGCGCCCGCGTAGTCGAGCCGGACCGCGAGCTCGCGGCGGACGCTGTGCTGCGGGCAAGCTTGGCAGGCGCGCTGCCAGCCCCGCGATCGCGAGCCAGTCCGACGGCGATCGAACTGCCGCAACCGTATCCATCGCCGCAAAGGCGTGCTCGATATCGCCGCGCACGACAAGGTCGCCGCGCGCCATAGCCTCGCCGGCCGACAGATCGGATGAGCGCGTCAGCAGCGAGCGCAGCACACCGGGGTGGCGGACGACGATCTCGGCACGAATGGGGCCGTCGGGCGTCAACAATGCGGCGCCATCGGCGAGCGACATAGCGATGCCGGCATCGAGGCCGGCGAACAGCCGCGCCGTGAGCTCGCGCGCGATGCGGGTGGCTTCGCTCTCGCGCGAAGCGGCGGGGGCAGGTGGAGGATGCGTCGTGGCCACGACTCTCGTGTCCCTCCGCAGGGTCAGCTTTGCGCTTGCGAGCTCCGCGGCGCCGCCAAGCGCTCGAGCATCGTCGGCGTCGGCAGTTTGACGTCACGCACCAGTCGCAAGGCCTTGAGGACCCGGATCTGGATCCAGGTCGGGTCAAACTCGAACCAGCGTAGACCGTGCCGCGCAGAGAACGGGAATGCGTGATGGTTGTTGTGCCATCCTTCACCCCACGTGATGATGGCCACCCACCAGCAATTCGTCGAAAGGTCGTCCGTCTTGAAGCTGCGGTAGCCGAAACGGTGCGCCGCACTGTTCACGAACCACGTGATGTGGTAGACGAAGACGAGGCGGAAGAAAACGCCCCAGATGACCCACGAGACGCCGCCGATCGCGAACAGGATCAGGCCGAGCGCGACTTGGAGCCACAGCTGGTAGGTCTGCAGAAAGCGGTAGTACGGCTGCGACCACAGGTCCATCGCGTAGCGCTGCTGCTCTTCGACGCTGGGCCGCGCGTCGTTCGGCTTGTACAGCCAGTCGACGTGCGTCCAGATGAGGCCGCGATGCGCGTCGTGCGGATCGCCCTCGTCGTCTGCATGCGCGTGGTGCAGGCGATGGGTCGCGACCCATTCGATCGGACCGCCTTGCAGCGAGAGCGTGCCCCACAGCGCCGCGAAGTACTCGAGCCAGCGCGGCATCACGAGGCTGCGATGCGTCAACGTGCGATGATAGCACAGGGCGATGCCGACCGCACCCGTCATCCACCAGAGCACGACGGCGACCGCCACGCCGCTCCAAGAGAAGAACATCGGGAGAAACGCCGCGAGGGCGATCAAGTGGATGATCGCTAGCCCGATCGCGACGGGCCAGCTATAGCGCTTGAATTCCATTTGCAACAGCCATTCGCTAAACGCGTAACGGGGACCCCCGTTCGGGCTGATTCATCCGATGTGGCGAGGGACACGTATCCACTCAGAGGAATCGCATCATTAAGGAGAGGCTTTCGATGACCAGACGCGTTTTTTTCGCCGGTGCGCTCTTCGCCGGCGCGCTCGCGGCACTCGTACGTCCGCGCACCGCGGAGTCCGGCCAGCAGTACGAAGTCTCCTACAGTCCCGAACAGTGGAAGCAGCGCTTGACGCCGGAACAGTATTACGTACTACGAGAGAGCGGCACGGAGATCGCGTTCACGAGCACGCTCGATACGGAGACGCGCGCCGGTATCTACGAGTGCGCTGGCTGCGATCTCGCCGTGTTCTCCTCGACCACGAAATACGACAGCGGCACCGGTTGGCCGAGCTTTTGGGCGCCGATCCCCGATGCGATCGGCACCACGCGCGACACATCGCTGTTCGAGGTGCGCACCGAAGTGCATTGCCGCCGCTGCGGCAGCCATCTCGGGCACGTCTTCGATGACGGTCCGAAGCCGACCGGCCTGCGCTACTGCATCAACGGCGTCGCGCTGAAGTTCGTGCCGAAGTCATGAGCAGCGACGGTCTCGCGCAAAAGCTTGCGGCGCTTTTCAGCCAGACATCCGAAGATCACCACGTCGCGTACAAGGCGACCGACGGCGTCGACCCGGACTGGTCGATCTGGTATGCCGGCCATCTGCTCGAGAAGGGCTTCGACACGATGCTCGGCGCCGCGATCCTCAAGAGCGATCTCATCTATCTGCTCGTGACCGTGGACAAGGAGCTGCAGAGCTACGCGCCCGGCGCTCACTGGGAAGCCTACTACGCCGCCTTCTTCATCGACCGCTACGCCGACTGAGGCTACGGCTCACGCGGTGATCAGCCGCGCTTGGCTGATCGCGCTCACCGTGGCGCTGATGATCGTCAGCTTACCGCACGCGCTGGAGGATTTTCACTATGGCGATCTCCAGCGCATCGGCATTCCGCTGCCGGCCAGCGTTCTGGCGCTCCTGCTGGCGTACGCGCTGCAGACCACCGGCATCACGCTGACCGCAAACGGACGACGCGCCGGCACGTGGCTGCTGGCCCTCATGGGAGCGATATGGAGCGTCGGCGCCATCGTGATCCATGGCCACGATCTGCTGTTCGCCGGACCCGAGTACCGGCACGGTCACGTCTCGAAAGTACTTGAAGCGCTCGTCATCCTGTTCGGAGCCGCGGTCACGTGGGTCGGCCTGCGTGTCGCGCGGAACGACTCGCCGATCGAGGTCGTCAGTACGCGAACAGGAACGCCGCGTTGAAGGTCTGATGTCCATGGCCGGCTGACACGTCTTCGACAGTGACCTTGGCGTTGCGCCGCACCCTCATGACCAGTGTCGTCGTCAGCGATTGCTGTAGGCCTGCGAACGGATCGTAGGTGCTGTCGTAGCGCGACAGCGCGGTCAGGGCGGGCGAAAAGGCCCAGCGCACTTGTGCGAATCCGCCCGAACTGCGCGCCGCAGCGCCCGCAGCATTCGCCGCGCTATCGAAGCCTTGTTGCACCACGATATCGGCCTCCGCCTTGCCGATGAAGAGATCGGCGCCCAGCCCTTGTCTATTGAAGAGGTCGAGGACCGAGCCGAAGCGCCTCGTGCCGCTGTGGTAATACGCTGAGAACACGGCGGTCTTGCCGCCCGTCTGCGCGTACGCGTCTGAGTCGACGCCCGACGTCGGCAATCCCGACTGCGGGTCGTGCCCCTTGAGCGCCATCAGATGGACCACCGTGCCATCCGTCTCGCGCCCGTAGGCGATGTCGATCCCCATCCCGTCGTTGAAGAAATCGAAGGGATCGTCGCCGACCTTCTGATCGAAGATCTGATAATGGTTGATCGTCTCGCGCTGCGTCTCGGGATCGACGGGTAGCGGCAGTGTGAATTGGCCGGCGGTGACGCGCAACGCCGATCCGGTGTCGCCGAACGCCGGGCGGCTCAGGAACTCCAGCCACGCGTCGCGGGTGAGGCCGGGCTCGCCGCCATCGACCATGTATTGCTCGAGCCGATATGAGACATGCGGCGTGACCGGGCCCGATGCTAGCAGCTCGACCTCGTCGACGATCGCCTTAGGCAAGCCGTTGGGGTCCGGCTCGCTCGAGTACTGCAGATTGACCTTGAGCGCGATCGGGAAGACGTCGGGCGCAAGCGGGAGGCCCGGCGGCGGCCGGAAGCCGTCGCGCAAGAACGCGGCGCCAAAGGCGTTGAGGTGAGGCACGGTCGTATGGCATGCCTCGCACGTCAGACCATAGCGGTGCGCGAACACCGGCAGCGCGGACGATTGAGACGGAAACATCATTGCGGCGCCGCATATCAGCAGCGCCAGGTGGAACGCCTTCATTCAGCATACCCTAAGACAAGCGATTAGGGTAGCCTAATTATAAATATTAGACTGGGCTTCCTTGAGGGCGGCCGCGTTGACTCCGTCATCAATTTTGAGGTAACGTAGAGCGTACAGGCTGAACGGTCGTTCGGCCCACGGAACGGAGCAGCACGCTTTCGATGACGGTAGCGCCTCCCAAAGTACTCGCCAAACTCACCATCAACGGCCGGGTGATCGAAGTCGCGTTTCATCCTAATAAGACGCTGCTCGAAGTGCTGCGCGAAGATCTCGGGCTCACCGGTACAAAACATGGTTGCGAAATGGGCCACTGCGGCGCGTGTTGCGTCTTGGTGGACGAACAGCCGGTGCTGTCGTGCCTCGCGTTGGCGGTGGAGATGGAGGGCCATCCGATCCGCACGGTCGAGGGATTAGCGCACGACGGCCGCTTGCACCCGATCCAGCAAGCCTTCGCGGAGTGCGGCGCCGCGCAGTGCGGCTACTGCACGCCGGGTTTTCTGATGACCGCCGCGGCGTTGGTGGAACAACGCCACGACCTTTCCGAGCAAGAGATTCGCGAGGCCATCGCCGGCAATCTGTGCCGCTGCACCGGCTACAGCAAGATCATCGAAGCGATCCAGCTCGCATCTACACGAATATGAAAGAAGAAGAGCTCCCGCAGGTCTCGACCGCCACCAATCCCGACGGCGATGCGCGCCCGCTCACCGGCTCGAGCGAGACGACGTCGATCGCGCGGCGCGCGCCGCAGACGCCGGCCGACAAACCCGAAGGTTTCCACGTCGTCGGCAAGGCGATGCCGAAGAGCGACAGCTTCACGCGCGTCACCGGCGAGGACAAGTTCGCCGACGACATCTTCTTGCCGAACATGCTGTATGGCAAGATGCTGCGCAGCACGGTGCCGCATGCGCGCCTCGTGAAGATCGACGCCACGCGCGCCATGCAGTTGCCAGGCGTGGTCGCCGTCGCCACCGGCCAGGATATCATGGTGCGCTACGGCATCCTGCCGTCAAGCCCCGACGAGATGGTCATGGCGCTCGACAAAGTGCGCTACGTCGGCGACCCGATCGCCTGCATCGTCGCCGACGACGAGCTGACAGCCGAGGAGGCGCTCGAGCTGATCGAGGTCGAGTACGAACCGCTGCCGACCATCGGCTCGATCGAGCAAGGGCTGCGCGACGACTTGCCGCAGATCCATGAGAACCCGCGGCGCACCAACAACGTCCATAAGGAAGCACACCTTGAGTTCGGCGACGTCGAGGCCGGTTTCGCCCACGCCGATCGCATCTTCGAAGACGAGTATTTCTTCGAAGGCAACACCCATGCGCCGATCGAGCAGCATGCGGTCGTCGCGCACTACGGCGGCGACGGCAAACTCACGCTGTGGTGCGGCACGCAGACTCCGCACTATCTGCACCGCATCGCGTGTGCGGTGCTGGGCATGCCAGGCAGCCAGGTGCGCATCATCGCGCCTCCGGTCGGCGGCGGCTTCGGCGGCAAGACGGAACCGTTCGCGCACGAGCTCGCGGCGGCGTTTCTGGCGCGGCGCACGGGCCGGCCGGTGAAGATCGCGCTGACGCGCCAAGAGGTGTTCTACGCGCACCGCGGCCGCCATCCGGTCAAGTTCAAGCTCAAGACCGGCGTCAAGAACGACGGCACGATCACCGCGATCCATCTGCAGTCATGGCTCGATGGCGGCGCGTACGGGTCCTACGGCGTGGCGACAACCTACTACACCGGCGCGCTCACCTGCGTCACCTACAAAGTGCCTGCTTACAAGTTCGACGGCTGCCGCGTGTTCACCAACAAACCGCCGTGCGGTCCCAAACGCGGCCACGGCACGACGCAACCCCGCTTCGCGCTCGAGAATCAGCTCGATAAGATCGCCGACGCGCTCGGGATCGACGCGGCTGAGTACCGCAAGCGCATCGCGGTGGATCCGTACACCAACACCGTCAACGGCTTGCGCGTCACCTCGTGCGGCTTGCGCGAATGCATCGACGCGGCGAGCGAGCGGACGGGCTACAAGCGCAAGCGCGGCGCGATGGCGCGCGGCAAGGGCATCGGCATCGCGGCGAGCGCATATCTGTGCGGTGCCGGCTTGCCGATCTATTGGAACGACATGCCGCAGTCAGGCGCGATCGTCAAGGTCGACCGCGGCGGCGGCGTCACCATCTTCGCGGGCACGAGCGACTGCGGCCAAGGTTCGACGCACATGCTCGCGGCGATCACCGCGGAGACGTTGGGCATCGACGTCATGGACGTGCACGTCTGCTTCGGCGACACCGATCTCACGCCCGTGGACTTAGGCTCGTACTCCAGCCGCGTCACGTTCATGGCCGGTAACGCGGCGCGGGAGGCCGCCGGCAAAGCGCGCGCGCTCATCGCCGGCGCCGCCGCAGCGAAGCTGGGCATCGCGCCGGAGCAGATCGGCATGGCGCAGCGGCGCGTGTACGATCTGGACGACACGTCGCGTTCGCTGACGTTCATCGAAGCGGCGCAGCTGGCCGAGGCCGAGCACGGCACGATCGCGACAGTCGGGTCGTATTGGGCGCCCAAACTTGCCGCCGGTTACAAAGGCTCGGGCGTAGGCCCATCACCTGCGTATTCGTACAGCGTCGCCGTCGCCGAGATCGACGTCGATCTTGAGACCGGCGAGATCAGGGTGGAGAAGATCACGCTCGCGCACGACGTCGGCCGCTGCATCAACGCGGATTCGGTCGAAGGGCAGATCGAGGGCGGCGTGTATATGGGCCTAGGCGAGGCGCTCATGGAAGAATGGCCCTTCCGGGCGGGCGAGCACAAGATACCGAATCTGCTCGACTACAAGACACTGACCAGCCTCGACACGCCGCCGATCGAGTCGATCATCATCGAGACCGACGACCGCGAGGGTCCGTTCGGCGCCAAGGAAGCCGGCCAAGGGCCGCTCAATCCGGTCATCCCGGCGATCGCGAACGCGGTGGCCGACGCGATCAAGGCGCGCGTGCACTCGACGCCGATCACGGCCGAAAAAGTGCTTCGAGCGCTCGACGCGTCAAGCGGCGCGACGCTGCGCTTGAAGAAAGCCCCGTCCGTCCCGCCCAAGACACCCGTGCCCGTATGAGGCGTCATCGATGATACCGATCAAGGGGCTTAACCACGCAGTGCTGATCGTGGCCGATCTCGATCGATCCGTCGGCTTTTACAAGGACGTCTTCGGATTCGAGGAGATCGGGCGCGCCGGTCGCCAGATGGCGTTCATGCGCGCGGCCGGCTCGCGCAACCATCACGATCTCGGTTTTCTCGCGCTCGGCCCGCAAGCGGTGCGGCCGGCGCGGAACGCGGTCGGCCTGTTCCATCTGGCGTGGGAAGTGCCGGCGATCGAGGATCTCGCGGCGGCCCGCGAGGCGCTTGCCAAAGCCGGCGCGTTGTCGGGCGAAAGCGATCACGGTGCGACCAAATCGGTGTACGGCGTCGATCCCGACGGCCACGAGTTCGAGGTCATGTGGATGGTGCCGCGCGAGCAGTGGGGCGAGTACGAGAAGCAGGCGCCCACGCGCCGGCTCGATCTCGACGCGGAGCTTCGCCGTTTCGGCGCGGCAAGCAAGACCTAGCGCCGGACACGTGCCGCGACAGGCGCGCGATGCCGCAGGTTATTCCGGCACGCCGCTCGCCGCGAAACTCGGGATCAAGGCCGGCCAGCGCGTCGCGATCGTGAACGCTCCGGCCGGTTTCAAGCGCACGCTGGGCACGCTTCCGCCGGGCGTCCGTCTTGCCGGCCGCCTGGCCGGCGGCGCACCCATGATCATCGCCTTCGCCACCAAACACGCGCGCCTGCTGCGCAGCTTCGGGAGGTGGAAACGCGCGCTCGCGCGCGACGGGTCGTTGTGGATATGCTGGCCCAAGCGATCGTCGGGTGCGCCGACCGATCTCGATGAGAACAAAGTGCGCGACTGCGGCCTCGACGGTGGCCTAGTCGACGTCAAGGTGTGCGCGGTGGACGCGACCTGGTCCGGGCTCAAGTTCGTCTACCGGCTGGCCGATCGCGGACGATCGTAGACA
This sequence comes from Candidatus Eremiobacteraceae bacterium, assembly GCA_035314825.1. Taxonomy (NCBI): domain Bacteria; kingdom Bacillati; phylum Vulcanimicrobiota; class Vulcanimicrobiia; order Candidatus Eremiobacterales; family Candidatus Eremiobacteraceae; species Candidatus Eremiobacteraceae bacterium. Next base: position 58,366 of record DATFYX010000044.1, on the reverse strand, counting down.
TCGCCGCCGGTGGCTACCGACGGCGATGTTGGTCGTGCATGATGTTCGTCGACGTATCAGGTCAGTCGAACATCACGTTGATGAAGTAGGCCCGCGCGAAGCGGTTGCAGTGTTCGATCTCCGGTTGGTAGACCGATCTGCGGACCACGAGCAGCGCTTCGTCGTCGAGGAGACCGTTGCCCGATGAATCGGCGACCGCCGCCTTCATGAGCGTGCCGCGAGAATCGAGATCGATCAGCACGGTCGTGCTCGCGTCAGGAACGCCCTGAGCTTGCGCGACTTCGGGCCACTCGACCGGATAGGAGCGGGTGATGCGGGCGGGCTGGTCGGCGATGTCGCATTTGCCGGACGTGATGACCGGCTCGAACGCGTAGGCCGGCGCTGCGGGGACGAGCTCGCTGAGCGTGATGGTGCCGGCCGCGCTGGCCGGGATCGCCGCTGCGCCGATAGCCGCTGCCAAGACGACAGCACCCACGACGGCAGAGACACGAATCGAGCTGTTGGACATGGCGAGAACCTCCTTGAACCAAGTGCCGGCGCGAGCTGGGCTCGACCGGGAGGCGGCGCGCGTGCTGCGCGCTCAACCTCTGGCTCAAGAGTAGCCGAACGGCCATTGGCAGGGCTTCCGAGGCAGTACGGACGATGCGCGGCCGTCGGTACCGAAAATGCGGCCTCGAATATGCGGGACGGGCCGGCCGCGCTCTATGCTACCAAGTTCTTGAGGACCTTGCCGCCCTGGATGACCAGCACCACTCGCGTGGGGTCGTCGAAGAGCGCCGGCTCCGCCAGTGGATCGCCGCGGACCGCGATGACGTCGGCGAGTTTGCCTTTCTCGACCGAACCGAGGCGCGCGTCTTGGCGCATGATCTTCGCATTGGACAGGGTGGCGCAGACGATCGCTTCCATCGGACTCAGGATCTTGGCCTTGATGACCAGTTCGAGTCCGCGGCGGTTCTGCTCCGAACCGAGCAGATCGGATCCCGACCCGGTGAGGACGCCCGCAGCGCGCGCGATCCGGACAGCGTCGGACATCATCTGCTCGCAGCGCTCGATGCGCGGCACGACCGATTCCGGCAGTTTCCATTCGCGCCAGGAATCGGCCATGAGGCGGCACACGGCGAAGGTCGGATCGAGCGCAGCACCCGCGCGCTTCATCGCGGCTGCGGTCTTCTCGTCGAGCATCGTGCCGTGCTCGAAGCATTCCAGCCCAGCCTCCAGGCCGTTCATGATGGCTTGGCAATTGTGCGCGTGGCCGGAGACGTACGTATCCCGCGCGCGCGCTTCGAGCACCGCCGCGCGCAGCTCTTCGACCGTGAGCTGCGTGTCTTCGAGCCGGTCGGTGGTGGACACGACGCCGCCGCTGATGAACGCCTTTAGCTGCGTGGCGCCGCGCCGGAAGTTGAGGCGCGCCTGGTGGCGCACTGCGTCGGCGCCGTCGCACAGCGCGATCATCTGCACGAGGCCCGGAAACTCCAACAACTGGTCGACCTGGCAATACGGTCCGCTGATGTGGCCGTGCCCGCCGGTCTGCACGATGGCCGCGCCGGACGGGAACACGCGTGGACCGCGCACCAGGCCGCTCGCCACGGTGTGCGCCAGGCCGCCGTCGACGCCGCACATATCGCGCACGGTCGTGAAGCCCGCGTCGATGCACAGCTCGCAATTGCGGAACGTGCGCGCAGCGATCTCAGCCGACGACATCGCGCCGGGATCCGCCGTGAAGTCGGTGACCAAGCCGAGATGCGCGTGCGCGTCGATGAGACCCGGCAGCAGCGTGAGCCCCGCGAGGTCGATGGTTTGGCCGCCCGCTCGCCGCGTGCCGCCCTTGCCGACCGACGCGATGGTATCGCCGTCGATCGCGACGCTCGCGTGAGCGAGCGGGTCGGCGCCGGTGCCGTCAATGAGTGTCGCGCCTTCGAGTGTAAGTGCCATGTCATGCCCTCTGCCCGCCCTGTACGCTTTCGAAGCGTCGCGTGCCTCGTGCTGCTGGCGATCGTGTCGGCCTACGGCTGCGGGCCGCAGGCGACCAAGGGCGAGTCCGACACCCTCGTCTTCGGACGCAACAAGGATGCGCTCACGCTCGATCCGGCCGTCTCATCCGACGGCATGTCGCTGACCGTCACGCACGTCATCTACGAGGGCCTCACCCGCTACAGACCCGGGAGCTTCGATATCGAGCCTTCGCTTGCCACCTCGTGGTCGTCAAGCGCCGACGGCCGCACGTGGACGTTTCATCTGCGCCGGAACGTCCGGTTCCACGACGGCACGCCATTCGACGCCGCGGCGGTCAAGTTCAATTTCGAGCGCTGGCGCGACCCGCGCAATCCCTATCATGCCTGGGGATTTTTCACCTACTACGGCAGCCAGTTCGGCGGGTTCCCCGGGCGCATCAAAGCGGTCGTCGCGCGCGACGCGCAGACGGTGGAGATCGTCTTGAGCGAGCCGGTCGCGCCGCTGCTCGCCGACCTCGCGATGCCCGCGTTCGGCATCGCATCCCCGACGGCATTGGCGAAGGAACGCGAGCATTTCGCGCAAGCGCCCGTGGGCACTGGGCCGTACGAGTTGGCCGAGTGGGTGAAGGACGACCACATCACGCTGGCGCGCTTCGACGGATACTGGGGACGCAAGGCGCGGATCCGCACCGTCGTGTTGCGCGACATCCCCGATGCAGCGACGACGATGCTGCTGCTGCGCCGCGGCGATCTCGACGGGTGGGAGTATCCGACGCCTGATTCGCTCGAGCAGGTCGCAGCCGATCCGCACCTGCGCATCTTTCACCAGCCGCCCAACGCCGTGAGCTTCGTCGCGCTCAACAATCTCAAACACCCTTTCGACGATGCGCGCGTGCGCCTCGCCATCAACCAGGCGATCGATCGCGCTTCGATCGTCGCGCATTTCTACGACCCGACGGCGTCGGTCGCGCGCGACTTCTTGCCCGCTGCGGTCTGGCCGAGCGGCGGCGAGGTCGCGCATGCATACGATCCGGCCGCCGCGCGCCGCCTGCTCGCGCGAGCCGGCTATCCGCACGGCTTCACCACGACGCTTTGGTACGCGACCACGCCGCGGCCGTATCTGCCGGAACCTGAGCGCGTCGCGGAGGCGATCCAAGCGGACCTGCGCGACGTGGGCATCGACGCGCGCCTGCAAGGTTTCGAGTGGGGCGTCTACCTGCAAAAGGTCGAGAACGCCGAACACGATATCTGCCTGTCCGGGTGGACCGGCGACAACGGCGACCCCGATAATTTCCTCTACGTCCCCCTGGACGAGGACAACGCACATCCACCGGGCGCCTACAACCTGGCCTTTTGGCGCAACAGCGCCTTCCACGCGGACGTCATCGCCGCGCAGCGCGTCTCGGGCCTTGCGCAGCGAAGCCGGCTGTATCTGCAGGCGCTGGCGATCGTGCGCGATCAGAGCCCGGTCGTCACGATCGCTCACACGAGTGCGCCGATCATCTTCCGCGCGGACGTCCGCGGCTACGTGCCGTCGCCCGACAGCATGGTCTCGTTCCAAGACCTCTCGTTCGCCGGGCGGTAGGGCGCCCGCCGCCCGTCCGATAAGAGTCCGTCATGCTGCGCTTGCCGCCATTCACCTATATCCCGGCGCACACCGCCGACGAGGCCGTCGCGCTGCTGGCCCAGCACGGCGCGGACGCGCTGCCGGTCTCCGGCGGCACCGACCTGTACGCCAACATGAAGCAGCGCCTGTTCACGCCCAAGGTACTGGTCGGGCTGCGGCCTATCACCAACTTAGGCTTCATCCGCTACAACGACGTCAGCGGCCTGACGCTCGGCGCGCTCGCATCGCTCAGCTCGATCGCGGACAGCGACGTCGTGCGCAGCCGCTATCCCGCGCTGGCGATGGCCGCAGCATCGATCTCCACGCCGCAGCTGCGCAACATGGGCACCATCGGCGGCAACATCTGCGTGGACACGCGCTGCAACTATTACAATCAGAACCTCGATTGGCGCAAAGCGTTGGGCTACTGCATGAAAAAGGATGGCGACATCTGCCGCGTCGCCACCAGCAGCCCGAAATGCCTTGCGGTCAATTCCTCCGACACGGCGCCGGTGCTGCAGGCGTACGGCGCGCGCGTCCATCTCGCCGGTCCCGGCGGCGAGCGCGAGCTGTCGATCGAGGACTTCTACGTCAATGACGGCATCAACGCGTGGGCCAAGGGTCCCGGCGACATCGTGACGCGCATCTCCGTGCCGCCGCATGGCGCGCGCACGCGCGGCTCGTATCGCAAGCTGCGCCTGCGCAACTCCTTCGATTTCCCGATCCTCGGCGTCGCTGCGGTCGTGGAGCTCGACGACGCAGGCGTGTGCGTCGACGCGCGACTCGTCCTCAACGCGGTCGCTTCCAAACCCGTCGACGTCCCCGCCGCGGCCCGCTGCCTGATCGGCACGCGCCTGGAGAGCGAAGCGCTCGAGGCTGCGGCCGACGCCGCATTCGCCGCCGGCAAGCCGCTCGACAACACGAGCGCCACCATCCCCTATCGCAAGCGGATGGTGCGCGTCTTCGCGCGCCGCGCCTTAGACGACGTGGCGGCGGTCTAGCGCTCGGGGCTCTTGGTGAAGATGTAGGTCACGTCGAAGTAGAAGGCGCGCCGGTCGTGCCCCACTGGGCATTCGGCGGTGACCTTCGCGTAGTTGTGCCGGTGCTCGGACGTGATGTCTTGTCCGGTGACCCGATACTGCGAGGCGCCGCCGGCGCACGAAACGTTTTCGACGAACTTGTACATGTAGTCGAAGCCGGTCGCCATGTCGGGCGCGCGCACGACGATCGCGGTCTCGATCGAGCTGCCGTCGGCAGGTTGCGGCGTCGGCGTGCCTGCTGCGCCTGGCGCGGCAGGTGCCGTCGTCGCGGCGGCGACCGGCGTTGCACTCGGCTTGGGCGTCGGGCGCGGCGGACCTGGACTGGGATTGGGCGTGGCGATGGCGATGCCCGGCACCGGCGTCGGCGAACTGGTCGCTTCAGGTGTGGCGCCGGCATTTGGCGCCGGCGTGTGCGTGGTCGGCGCCGGCGTGCCGTGTATCACGGCGACGTGATGCGTCGGCGGCGGCGTGCCGCGCAACACAAGACCGGGCCGGCCCGGCGGTCCGGCCGGCTGCGACGGTTTGGGCGCGACGAGCGTGATCGCCACGATCACGGAGCTGTGCACCGAATAGATCCAGCGATCGTCGTCTGGGCCGCCGAAGATCGTCGACGAATCGTCGGGACCATCGTCGTACATGCGGTTCGGCTCGCCGCGGATGGCGAGCAGGCGCGTGACGCTGTCGCCTAGATTGACGCCGAACGGATCTCCGATCGGCAGGCTCAGCTGTCTGGGCGCGGCGGCTTCGACGCGGATCGACGTCACCTGCTTGTCCGTCGTCTCGAGGACGAGGGAACCTTCGCCGCCGTGGATCGGATACTCGACCAGCATCGATCCCTGGATGACTTTGCGATTGAAATCAGGGGCGCCCAGCCGCGCGCGCACTGCCTCGATGCTCTCGCCCAAGGTGACGCCTTGCCATTGCAGCGGCTTGATCGTAGGGGCCGGGGCCGGAGCCATCGCCGCGGGTGCGGCCGATGCCGCGGGCGAGGGTGAGAGGTCGGCGACGACATCGGGGCGCGGCAATAGGCCGGCCAGCGCAATGAAAAGCACGAGCTGGATCATGATGTGCGCTTAGGCGAGCAGGCCGTCGCGACCTTGCCTCGCGGTCCTCGGTCGACTAAAGTCGACCGCTCCATTGGATCAGCGACTGCGCGTCGCGTACAGGCGCAGCAAGAGCATGTCGTCCGGAAGGTCGGCCGCTTGCGGATCGAGTTTGGGCCGCACCACGGCGGCCACGCGCGCCGCTGTCGCGGCCGCGACCGGCGGCGGTAAGGTCGCGCGCCGTTCGACGTAACGCACGATCAACGCCCACTCGTCCGGGCTCAGCGCTTGGCTGCCGGCGAGCGGCGGCACGTCGGGGGCGTTGTCGCCATGCAACCACGTCTGCGGCGCGGTGACTTCAAACGCCTGATCGCGCACCACGATCGTGCCCGCTGCATAGTCGCCGATGCGCTTGTTCTGCGGCGACAGAATCGCGCAGACGGCCGACGGCACGTAGAAGAACGCCAACTCGGCGATGCGGATGAGGTTGCGCAGCACCGAGCTGCCCAGATCGATCGGATAGCCGCCGTCGCGCACCACGCGGATGCCGAACAGCCGCTTGCCCGGTGTCTGGCCGTTCCAAAGCATTTCGAAGACCACGAAATAGGCGAAGAAGATGATGAACAAGAGGATGACGCCAAGCGCGGCAAACGCCGAGGCGATCTGTGCCCCGTTTAAATGCAGTGCTGCGCCGATCTGGGCGCCACGCAACCCCGCGAGCGAGATGAGCAAGATGACCACGATCCCGAGAAGCACTTGGATGATGAAATCGATCGCGACGGCCAAAAAGCGGCTGCCAAGCCCAGCCAGCTCGTAATGGAAGGCGATACTCTCGGGCGTCCGTACGGTGACCGTTCGTTCCACTGTGCGCTCCGTCGCCGCGCTGGGCCAGAGGCGCATTCGCGCAGGCGCGAGAAATCGCCCGCATGCGGCAATCGGTTTTCGTCGAGCGCCGGCGGCCCGGCTGGCAGCGCCTGGAGGTACTGCTCGCCGCGGTCGAGCGGCGCGGTTTGCGCGCGTTGCCGCCCGAGGAGATCGAAGAGCTCGGCCGGCTGTACCGCTGGGTCACGTCGGACCTCGCGTTCGCCGGCGGACGCAAGTACGATTCGAACCTACAGGCCTACCTGCACCGCCTGACCGCGCGCTCGCACGCGCAGGTGTACGCGGGCAACATCGAGGGTGGCTGGAGCCGCATCGTGCGCTTCGTCGTCCACGATTTCCCCTCGGAGGTGCGCAGGTCGCGCTGGTACATCCTCGCGTGCGCCGGCGTGTTCGTCGTCGCCGCGTTCGCTTCGTACGCGCTTGTCACCGCGGTGCCTACCGACGCGTACGTCATCTTGCCCGATCAGTTGATCCGCCCGATCCACGAAAAGATCCATGACACGAACTTCGGCTTTGACCGAGATTATGCGTCGACGATGTCGGCCCTCATCATGACCAACAACATCAAGGTCGCGATCACCGCCTTCGGCGCCGGCCTCGTGACGCTGGGCGTCATCACGCTGTATCTCGTGTTCTTCAACGGCGTGATGCTGGGCGCGATGGGTGCGATGTACACAGCCAGCGGATTCGGCTACGATTTTTGGGCGACCGTCGCGCCGCACGGCGTCATCGAGCTGACGGCGATCCAGATCGCTGCCGCCGCAGGACTGCTGCTTGCCGCCGCGATCCTCAACCCGGGCCGCTTGCGGCGACTCGACGCGCTCAAGCGCAACGCGCGGCGCTCGCTCACGCTCATCGTCGGCGTCATGCTCATGCTCGGATGCGCCGCGCTCATCGAGGGATTCGTCTCGCCGCAACGGGTGTCGCCCGAGCTGCGGCTCGCCGTCGGCGGGTTGACCGGGCTGGTGCTGCTCTTCTACTTCGTGTTCGTCGGGCGTGCTCCCGACGGGCAGCCGGTGGACTCGCACGCGGCGTTATAACAGGTCGCGCGCCTTCACGTCGATATACGCGTTGATCAGCGACACGGTGAGCTGCGCGGCAGGCACGTCGATCACCGCGATGCCCCGCTGCTGCAGCAATGCGGCTGCCTTGCGCCGTTCGGCCGCGAGCGTGGCGGCGACGCTGGCCCGGTAGGCATCGGCCGCCGTCTCCGGAACGGCCTGCAGCGCCCTCGAGACCGCTTCATCATTCATCAGCACGCAGACGACCAAGTGGCGGGGCGAGAGCACCGCGACATTGGCCAGCACGCTGGCCGACGCGACCGGATCGAACATGTCGGTGAAGAACACGACCAAGCTGCGTTTGGGCTGGCGCCGCCGCAAATAGGCGAACGCGCCCGCATAATCGGATTCCTCAAAGCGCGGCTGCAGGTCGTACAGGCGCTGCACGAGGCCTGCGACGTGGCGGCTGCCCGCGCGCGGCGCGATGTGCTCGCGGATATCGCCGGCAAAGGCGAGCACGCCGACCTTGTCGTCCACGAGCGACGCGATCGAGGCCACCGACAGCGCCGCGGTCACCGCGTAGTCGAACTTGCGCTGCCCCCCGATGCGCGGCGTCATCAAGCGTCCGGCGTCGAGCACGAGCATGACCGTCTGGCTGCGCTCGACGTCGTATTGCGCGACCATGAGCTTGTTGCGCCGCGCCGTCGCTTTCCAATCGATCGAGCGGAACTCGTCGTCCGGCTGCCACTCGCGCAGGCTGTCGAACTCGCCGCCGCCCCCGCGCAGGCGCAGTTTGCGGAAGCCCGCCTCCACGAGCCGCCCGCGCCGCGCCAGCATTCCGTAGCGCTCGACCGCGGACAGATCCGGATAGATATGCGCGGGGGTGTCCGCCGGGATGCGCCAGCGCCGGCGCACCAGGCCGAGCGGATTGTCGGCGCTCAGGTAAAGATCGCCCAGCGTCGTATCGCCGCGCTCGAGCGGCGTCACCGCAAGCTCGACGACCTTGCGCCGATCCGGTCCGACGCTGCCCTGGACTGCGTCTTCAGGCATGTCAAGGATGTCAACCGGCGTATCGACGAGCGAGTAACGCACCGGCATGCGGGCGCGATTGACGATCGCGTAGCGCAGCGCACCGGTCGAGCGCAGCGCGAGGTGTTCGATCGGCTCGCGTGTGACCGTGATGTCACCGCGGCGCGGGCCGGACGCGAGATCGACGGACAGGAAGCCGAGCAGCACGAGCAGGCCGAACGATCCGAGATAGACGAGCGGTGTCCATAGAGCGCCGAACCCGATGACGAACGCGATCGCCACGAGCCAGGCGACGAAGCGCGGTGTGACCCACGGGAACGCCGCATCGAGACCGTAGCGGCGCGGTTTCGTGGGCGCGCTGGACTTGGCCACGCTACTCGCCGGCGGTCGCAGGCGGCGTGACGGCTTCCTTCGGCACCGGCACCGCGTCGAGCACGCGCCGCACGACGTCGCCGGCGGTCAAGCCCTCCACTTCGGCCTCGGGGCGCACGAGCAGGCGATGGGTCAGCACCAGCGGCGCGGTTGACTTGACGTCGTCTGGCGTCGCGAAAACGCGGTCGTCGATGGCCGCGGCGGCCTGCGATGCGACCAGCAACTGGATGCCCGCGCGCGGGCTCGCTCCCAGGCTCGTGTCGGCCGCCTCGCGCGTGCGTTTGACGATCTCCAACACGTAACGCTGCAGCGCCGGCGCGACGTGCACCGCGCGCACGTCTTGGCGGGCTGCGATGATCTCGGCCTCGGTGACCGCGGCGACGATCCCCTCGCGCTCGAGAAAGCGGGAATCGAAGCCTGCGGCGACGCGCTCGAGCAGTTGCGTCTCCTCGGCCACGCTCGGATAGTCGGTGCTGCATTTGACCATGAAGCGGTCGAGTTGCGCTTCCGGCAACGGATACGTGCCCTCGTATTCGACCGGGTTCTGGGTCGCGCACACCATGAACAGCGGCGAAAGCGGGAAAGACACGCCGTCGATCGTGACCTGGCGCTCCTCCATCGCCTCGAGCAGCGCGCTTTGGGTCTTGGGCGGCGTGCGGTTGATCTCGTCGGCGAGCAGCAGGTTGGTGAAGATCGGGCCCTTGCGCGTGAAGAACTCGCCCGACTTGGGATTGAAGACCGTCGTGCCGACGACGTCGGACGGCATCAAATCGGGCGTGAACTGGATGCGCCGGAACTGCGCGCCCAGCAGCAGCGCCAGCACGCGCACGAGCAGCGTCTTGGCCGTGCCGGGCACGCCTTCGACCAGCGCGTGGCCGGACGAGAGCAACGCGATCTGCAGCGCGAAGATCGCCTCGTCCTGGCCGACGATGACCTTACGCAGACCGTCGGAGAGGCGCTGCGCGACGACCGAAGCCGATGCGGCCATAGGGCGCGTATTCCTTTCGTAGTGCTGCGCACAGCTGGGCTGCGCGCAGGAGATCTTTGTCGTTCGGGCCCGACAGCGTCCGCAGCCTGTCCAACTCCTCGAGCTGCGAGGCGCGGGCGTCGCCGTCTTGTGCGACCTGGACGCGCGCGACGATATCGCGAATCGAAGCCCGGTCTGAAAGCCCCAGCCCAGTCGCCACGTCGTTGAGCGTGACCGTCGCCAGGTCGCGCAAGGCTTTTCTTGCGGCGTGACCGCGCGCCAGCAACTGCGCCATCGACGAGAGATATTCCGCCGACGTCCGTTCCGTCGTCTCGGGCAGGCGCGCCGTCGGGCCGAACCGCAACGCCGCGCCGAACAGCAAGAGCAGCAAGCCGGCGCCGATGACGATCAAACCGGCCCGCACCGGAACCGGCAAAATCGTCCACCACGACGAACCGGACACGTATCCGTGGACATATTCGTCGAACGCCACCGCGCCGGCGCTACCGGCGGCCAGATCGTAGGCGAGGCGCGCATTGTCGCCATCCGACAGCCGTTTGTTGTCGAACAGGCTTTGGTCCGTGACGACGACGATGCTGCCTTTGCCGAGGCGGCGCAGCGCGACGACCGCGCCCCCGGAGTCAGCGATGAGCGGCACGTACGCGGGAGATCCGCTCACGCGCCGCCGGCTCGTGCCCGAGACCGCGTTGACCCCGTCGGTCAGCGGCGCGAGCGCGACCGTGACCGCTGCGTCGTGCTCCGGCCCCGCTTCACTATCGGTGTCCAGGTCCAGCCAGTCGTCCCATGTACCGTCTGTGATCCAGATAAGGCGCCCGCCGTTTTTGACCCAGGCGCGCAGATTGTCGAAGTCGATGGCCTGCGGCTGTCCGATCTGCTGATGGGTCTGCTCCGTACGCAGGACCGACTCGCGCAGATTCGGCGCGACGATCAGCGTGCCGATGGAGTCGTCCAGGAAGGCCGGGCGCTGCTCGAAGCGCTCGACGCGCATCCCCTCGCGGCCCAACAGCTCGTACCACGCCCGATAGCCGCCCGAATGCGCGTCGAATGAGGAGAACGTGTCGAAGCGCGGCGCGATGGCCTGCTGGTGCCGGTATCCGGCGTAGATCGTGCCCAGCATGATCGCGCCGGCGATCGCGAGCACGACGATTTCGGTCCAAGGGAAGTCGCGCGCTCTCATGCAGCCGGCCTTGCGCCGCGCTCGATCACGGCAGGCTCGAAATCTTGGTACGCGATATCGGCGGCGTACCAATCGCTTTCGGCGACCGGTGCCTGCGCGTAGGTCGCCAGCGTGAACGTGTGCGCCAGCGCATCAAAGGGCTTCGCGGCGACGGCGCAATCCCTGCGCACCGCACGTCGATATTCGCCCGCGGTGCGCGCGGCGTCGTACGCTATGACGCCGCTGGCATCCAGCCGGCGCAACGCGGCACGGAACAGCATGGAGATCGCGCGCGCATAGTCGCCGGCCCTCGCCGCCGCGCGCGCCATGTCCAGCAGCTCGGACGGGCTGGCGCGATGAACGAGCAGTTCGCCCTCGTCCTCATCCGAGGCGACGCGGCGCGTGCGCAAGAGGTAGCGCGCGAGCCGCGTGGCGACATACACGATCAACGCGGCGAGCGCGGCCAGCGTCACGTACACGACGAGCTTGCCGATCCATGGGATTTCCGCCGCCGCCGTGAACAGCCCGCCGAAGAGCCGCTGGAATAGTCCCGCGAGCCAGTCGAGGAAGCGCTGCCACCACGTCTCGTGCACTTGCGCCTCAACCGCGGATTCGGTCTCATGATATGCGGGCTGCGCGAGGATCGCCGCCAAGGTGGGCGCGAGATCGCGCGCGGGACCCTGTGACCCGGTGGAGCCTGCGACTCGAGCCGCTTCGCGCAGCGAGGCCGCGGCATCGCGCAGCATCTGCGCGCGCCGCTTCGCATTTTTCTCTTGGCGCACCGTGGTGAGCAGATCGTGCAGCCACCCGCCGAGCGACGGAGAGAAGCGCGGCGGACCGGGCAGCGGCGCCGGCGGCACGCTGATCTCGGGCACGCTGGCACCGGCACGCTGGTGCGCTGCCGCGACATCGAGCGCATTCGCGGCTGACCGCAGGGCGCTGACGTACGAGGTGGCGACGTCCCGATCGTCCGCGAAGGCCGCGGTCGTCATCGCAAGCGCGAGCCCGACCGCGTAGACGAGGGCGCGCATCACGGAGCCGGCGGCGTCGGCGGTGCGGTCGCTGAGAGCTGCTCGGCGAGCAGTTGGATATCGAAGCCTTCGCGCCGGATGCGGATATCGTAATAGTACAGCGACACGAGCACGAAGGCGAACCCGACGTAGAACACGTTGATGATCTGCGCGATGGCGAGGTACAAGAACCAGGATTTGGTGAGATACAGCGCGAGCAGCGCCAGGAACGATGCCACCAGCGAGAAGCCGACGAAGACCAGCGCGATGAAGAGAGCGACCGCCATCGAGCGCCAGAAAAGCTCGCGCCCGAAGATGCGCGTGACGCCGACGGTGAACGCACGGACCGGGTCGACCTTCTCGAGCACGCAGGCGATGAATGACGAAGCGAACGCCATGTAGCCCATGACCGCCAGCCCGACTGACGCGATCACGAAGGCGATGCCGATGAGGGCGCCGATGATCGCGCCGACCACGTGCAGTCCGGCTGCGAGAGCCACGATGATGAACGTCAGCAGCAAGAAGACGACGAAGAACGCCATCCCAAGGCCGATCAGGACGAAGACCCACAGCAGCGAGAGCAGCATCACGTAGCCCCAACGCTTGATCGCGTCGGCGTAGCACAGCTTGAAGCGGACGGGCAGCCCGAGGTACGCGCGCGATACGCCCGAGACCACCGCCGCGTTGGCGAGCGGCAGAACGATCAACGCGACAAGATAGTTGAGTCCCGACAGCGCGTAGACCGCCAGCATACTGGCCGGATTGAAGCCGGCGACCGCCGCTTGCACTTTGGTGAGGTCCGGCGGCGTGCCCGGGTGTCTGATGGCCGAATCGAGCAGCCCGGCATACGCGTCGAGCACGTCGCGCTGCAGCAGCAGCTGGAAGTATGCGATGATCACCAGCGGCACGGTGGCGACGAACAGCACGGCCGCGAACGTCAAGATGTGCCGGAAATACAGCGTGAAGCCGCGATCGAAGAGCTCGCCGATGCTCAACGGGCGCAGGACGGGAGGCCCGGACGGCGCGAGCATGGACGCAGGCGTTTGAGGCGCATCCCACGACATGGCGCCCGTGGCTTCTTGGGTCTTACAAGGCCGACCTCTGCATCGAGGCTTTGCACGTCGGGGATGCGAACGACGGTGGCCTTGAGCGACACGCATCACGTCCCTGCGCCGTTCGACACAGGAAGCCGGCCGGCCGTGCTCGTCACCCGCGGCGGCATCGTCGAAAGCGAGCATTTCGTCCGTCACGCGCTCGCGCGGCCCGACGGCACGATCCTCTCATCGACCGGCGACATCGACGGGCCGACGTTCATGCGCTCGTCGGCCAAACCGCTCATCTGCGCGGTGGTCGTCGCGTCCGGCGCCGCGGATCGTTTCGGTTTCACCGATCGGGAGCTCGCGGTCGCCGCGGGCTCGCATAGCGGCGAACCCTATCACGTCGCCGCGGTGCGCAGCATGCTCGCGAAGATCGGGCTTACCGAGGACGCGCTGGCCTGCGGACCGCATCCGCCGCTGCATGAGGGTTCGGCGCGCGCGCTCGGGGCGTCGGGCGTGCAGCCGGGCCGCATCCACAACAATTGCTCCGGAAAGCACGCCTCGATCCTCGCCCTCGCGGTGCTTCGCGGCGCGTCGCCCGGCGGGTATCTGGCGGCGGACCATCCGGCGCAAGTCGAGATCATCGATGGCTGCGCGGCGCTGCTCGGCATTCCCGCCGCGTCGATGGCGATCGGCGTCGACGGCTGCGGTATTCCGGTGATCGGCGTGCCGATGCGCGCCGCCGCGACCTGTTTTGCGCGCTTCGCGGAGCCGGAGTCGTTCCCCGCGGCGTTACGCGCGCCGATCCGCCGCGTCGTCGGCGCGATGACGGCGTATCCGCGTTACGTGGCAGGCACCGGACGGTACGATACGGATCTCATGGAGGCCGGCGCGGGCGGAATCGTGTGCAAAGGCGGCGCCGAAGGCTATCACGCGACCGGGGCGCTGCACGCGCGGCTCGGGTTGAGCGCAAAGGTCGCGGACGGCAACTACCGCGCGATACCGCCGTTCGTCACCGCGATGCTCGCGCGACACGGAGCGCTCGACGCCGCGCAAACGGAATCGCTGGCGCGCCACGCGCGGCCGATCATCAAGAACTATGCCGGCGCGGAAGTCGGGGAGATCCTGGCCCTCTAGTCGTTCGTGTAGACGAGCTCGCCGCCGACGAATACGTGCGAGATGCGGTTGCGGCGGTCCCACACCGCCAGATCGGCGCGCAGACCTTCGCGCAGCATTCCCATCTCGGCATCCAAACCGATGGCCCTGGCCGGCGCCCACGTCGCGCAGGCGATCGCCTGCGCAAGCGAGACGCCGGTCGCGTTGACGAGATTGCGCACCGCCTCATCGGGCTGCAGACGGCTGCCGGCGATCACGCCGTCCATGTCGCGCACCACACCGCCGTCCTCGACCAAGCCCTCGGTCACCGGCATCGCGTCGGTCGCCAGCACGAGATTGACGCCCTTCAAACGATAGAGCAGCGCGATGTGCTCGGGCGAGACGTGCGCACCGTCGGCGATCGCCTCGCAGAAGACCGCCGGGTCGAGCATGTAGGCCACTAATATAGAAGAAGCGCGATGGTGCAATCCCGGCATCGCGTTGAATGAATGGGTGAGGATGCGATAGCCGTCCTCGATCGCGTCGAGGCCGACGGCGAAGGTCGCCGCCGTGTGGCCGGCCGACAGCACGACGCCGCGCCGCCGCAGTTCGGCAGCCGCGCGCGGTGCGTCGTCCACCTCAGGCGCCATCGTCACGCGGCATCGCCCGCTCGTCCACGTCTCGAGCAGCGCCTCGATCCGCCCCGGTGTCGGCGTGAGCAGATACTCGGCGGGATGGAAGCGGCGATACTCGGCACTGAGAAACGGCCCTTCGAAGTGCACGCCGAGCGCGCGCGCGCCGTCGGACGGCAGTTCGATCCGGCGATAGATCTCTCGCGCGCAGTGCAGCATCCGATCCCACGGTCCGGTGATGATCGTCGGCAGATAGGCGGTGAGCCCGGAGCGCAGGCCGTTGGTCGAAAGCGCGCGCATGGCGTCGAGCGGCTCGCGGTTGAACCAGTGCCCGGCCGCCCCATTGACGTGCAGGTCGATCAGTCCCGGCGTGATCGTGCTCCCGACCGGCAGCTCGTAGTCGAGATGATGCGGTCCATCATCGAGACGAGCGATGAGCCCGTTCTCGATGCGGATGCTGCCTTGATGCGAGGTGCCGTCGCCGATCGCCAGAAGCGCGTGACCGATCGTCCGTCCGCCCATGCCCGACGGTTTAGCGGACAAGCCTCAGAATTCCGCGCTCAGGCGGCCCGGCGCAAAGGCTGGTTGCCGACGAAGAGCGCTGAGTAGAGCGCCAAGAGCGCTCCCGCCAGGATGAACAGGGGTCTGACGGTGAGCGCGCCCACCGCGAAGCCCGCCACCGCGCTCGAGAACGGCAGGGCGGCGGTGTTGAGGATCATCGAGGCACTGATGGTGCGGGCGAGCAGCTCGGGGGGCGGCGTGCGCTGGCGCAGCTCGGACATCCAGATGAAAAAGCCTGCGTCGATCACGCCGATCACGAACAGCACCACGCACGCGAGCGCCAGGGTCGGTGTGAACCCGAGCAGGAGGAGCAGCAACCCGACCAGCGCCGACGAGACGATCAGCGAGATGCCGCGCGGGTATGGCCAGCGGCCGGTGCCGAGCGCGATGCTGGCCAGCAGCGATCCGACCGACACCGCTGCCAGCATGAAGCCCTGGCCGGCCGCACCGGTGCCGAATGCGTCTTTGCTCAGGAACGCCAGACCGACGACGCAAGCCCCGAAGAGGAAGTTGCTAAAGGTGACTAAGAGCGTCAATCCGCGCAGCAGCGGCTGCTCGAAGATGTAGCGCGCGCCGGCGAGCTCTTCGCCGAGCGAGAGCTCTCTCGCCGCGGGCGGGATGCCGGCGTCGATCGCGCCTGCCGGGATGAATGACGCGATCGCCACGAACAGCATGAAGCACAGCGCGCCGATCGCCATCGTCCAATTGGTTCCCAGGCTTGCGGTGACGACGCCGGCGAGCGCAGGCCCCGCGATTCCGGCGAGCTGATACAGCGACGAGTCGACCGCAAACGCGGTCACGATCAGCTCCTCGGGCACCATCGTCGGCAGATAGACGCGCATCCCGACGATCGTGATCGTGCTCGAGATGGCGGCCAGGCATGCGAGCCCGGCGAGCAGCCAGATATTGAGCACGTGGCCGAATCCGGCGAGCGCGATTCCGCCGACGCACAATGCGCGCACGAGGTTGTCTGCGAGCATGAGCGGCTTGCGCGGGTAGCGGTCCAGCAGCGACGCGGCGAAGAAGCCGGCCGCGATGACGCCGCCGGTGTACGCCATGAGGACGAGGCCGGTGGCGGTGGCGCTGTGCGTCAGCTCGAGCGCGGCCCAGAGCAGACCGATCGCGACGAACTGATCGCCCGTGCGCGCGAACGTCTGCGCCGTCACGAGCAGCGCGACGGCGCGATTGGCGAACAGCGCGCCGTAGCGGTCGAGACTCAAGCGCCGGCGCTACTCGCGTATGATCGACAGGAGCGCATCGCGTTTGGCCGCCAGCGTCGCGGCATCATCGGCTTCGACGTTGAGCCGGAGCAGCGGCTCGGTGTTCGAGGGCCTGATGTTGGCCCACCACGTCGGATATTGGATGGTCAGCCCGTCGAGATGGTCGATCTGCGCGTCGGGGAAGCGGCGTTCCAGCTCGACGAGTTTGGCCGGCGCATCGGCCACCTTGCTGTTGATCTCACCGCTGCGCACGCGCGTGTCGATCGGGCGCAGCAGCTCGCTCACCGGTTTGTCCTCGAGCGAGAGCAGTTCGAGCACGAACAGCAGCGCGATCATGCCGGAGTCCGCGAAGAAGTTGTCGCGGAAGTAGAAATGCCCGGAATGCTCGCCGCCGAAGATCGCGTTCTGTTCGCGCATGATCGCCTTGATGTGCGAATGCCCGACGCGCGTGCGGACGGGCACACCGCCATTTGCCGCGATGACCTCGGGCACCGAGCGCGAGCAGATCAGGTTGTAGAGGATCGTGGCGTGCGGATGGGTGCGCAGCAGGTTCTTGGCGACCAGCGCCGTGACCATGTCGCCGCCCACGAGTTTGCCGTGTTCGTCGGTGATGAACACGCGGTCGGCATCGCCGTCAAAGGCGGCGCCGAGATCCGCTCCGTTCTTGACGACCGCGGCTTGCAGCGCCGTCATGTTCGCGGGTTCTATCGGGCTCGCAGGGTGGTTCGGGAACGTGCCGTCGAGCTCGAAGAACAGCGGTATGAGCTGAACGGGCAGATGTTTGAAGACCGCCGGCACGATGAGACCCGCCATGCCGTTGCCGGCATCCACCGCTACCTTCAGCGGTTTGATCTCTTTCACGTCGATGAAGGACAGGCAGTGCTGGACGAACGCGGGCAGCGGGTCGCGCGCACTGATGGTGCCGGGCTTGGCAGCCGGCACGAAGTTATCGGCCATCGCCAGGTCGCGGATCGCGAACACGCCGGTCTCGCCCGACAACGCGATCGCGTTCTCGCGGGTCAGTTTAAAGCCGTTATAATCGCTCGGGTTGTGCGATGCGGTGATCATCACGCCGGCCGGATAGCCGAAATGCCCGATCGCGAAATAGAGCTCATCGGTGGAGGTCAGCCCCAGATCGACGACGTCGGCGCCTTGCATGGTCGCGCCCTTGGCGAAGGCTTTGAACAGCGGCTCCGACGACGGGCGCATGTCGCGCCCGATCGCGACCGTCGGCGCGTGCAGGTACTCGACGAATGCCCGCCCTACACGGAACGCGACGTCCTCGTTGAGCTCTGCCGGATAGATACCGCGGATGTCGTAGCTCTTGAAGATATCAGGATTCAATGCGCACCGTTGAGGACGGCATAGCGGTGCAGCCACCAGATGGCGAAGATGGCGAGCGCGAGCAACAGCAGCAAACGCCACAATTTCGGCGGCTTATCCATGGCGCTTCAGCTTGAACGAGGCTTGACGTGTGCCCTGTCTATTTCGCCGGGACGTGCGCCGCACTTCGGTACTGGGCGTTGGGCTCCAGGACGATGCGTGAGTTCGGGTAGTCGAAGTAGAGATTGAAGTAGTGCAGGAACTGATAGCCGATGAGCCCGTCGAGGTCGTGATCCGGGTACTTCGCATCCGATTGGAACACTTGCACGATGAAGTTGCTGAACGGCACGCCGAAATTGAAGACCTTCAGCTGGGTGGGGACGACCTCTTGGACCCCGCTGACGCCGATGGCGTAGTTATCCCCGAAATCGATCTGGCGCTTGCGCCCAAGGCCCTCGTCCGAGAGCACGTCTTTGTGTTGGCGCGCGAACGCAGGGAAGATGTACACGTCGTCAGCGCCGGTGTCGATCAGGAAGTGATCGCTTGCTGCGTTGCCGATCGACGCGCTGACGTACGGGACGAGGTCGTCAAGCAGCACCGGCAGGGTGACCGCCGTCTGCGGCATCGGCATTGTGCCGGGCGCGAACGCAGTGACTTGGCGGTTGTCCCAGTCGACCTTGAGGCCCACGTTTGAGATGAAGTCGTAGCCGAGTATCCCGACTACTTTCTCGGTGTCGGCCATGCGCATGCCGAACGGTTGGGAATACACGACGATGTTTTTCATGGTCAGATCGCCGACCCGTAATTCGGGCAACGTGACCAGCGAAGCTCCGGTCGGGCCTCCGAAGATCTGGCTGCCCAGCGGATACTGAGTCAGGTTGAGCTCGTCGACGACATCCTTATCGATCAAAATGTTGCTGGCGCCCGAATCGAGCAAGAAGTCCAGTCCGCGTCCGTTGATCATCACGCGCACGACGATGTGCCGCTTGAACGCGCTACCTGCGGTGGTGAAGTCGTTATCCAGGAGAACGACTTTGTTGTGGGCCGGATCCGGCATAGAAACGGGCAGCTGCACGCTCGTCACGCCGGCCGGAAAGTCGACGAGCCGGCGCGTGCTCTGCGGCAGATTGATCTGTGAGGGTTGCACGGGAACGTTCAGGCGCAACGATACGAGCGTCTCCGTCCGATCGCCGGCGAACTCTCCGTCGGTCGTCTCGACCACCCTCGCCACGGTCGCGCCATCGGTCGTCCGAAAATCTTTGAACGTCCGAGTGAAGCGGATGTCGTTGGAGATCCCTTCCTCACGTGCGATCAGTCCCGTTGATTTGTCGATGAACAGCCAGGTTGGCGGGTCGCTGGGCGGCTGCACTTGCACGATGTACGCGGCAACCGGTGACGTCACTTCGCCGAGCAACGTGACAGCATCGCCGGCGGTGCCGGCGCGCGCAGCGGCCATCGTGTCGTCAAAGCGCTCGTCCTCCTGGTGGATGCCGCCCTGTATCACGAGCATTCCGTTGACGTTCTGGCGCCAGCGGACACCGCCGATGCGGCCTTCGCGGCTGACGATTGGACCCCAGGCGTCCGTCGTTTCGAAATCCTTGCCTGACCAGACCGTCGTCGTGATCTCGTCGGAGCCGCCGGAGCGCGTCGACCATTCTTCGATGCGTGTCGCGAACGAATCCAACTGCTTGCCCTCGCCCTTCGCGTTGAGCGCCATGACGTCGGCGAGTGTGGCGGTCGTCGGCGTGATCCCATCGGGCGGGCCGAGCCGCCGGTCGAGGTCGGCCAAAGCTAAGGCGGGCGCCGTCATAAGAAACGCCGCAAACAGCGGAGCGAAGTATCCCTTCATGCTGCGTGACCTCTGCGGCGGTGGCTTCGCGTCGCCCCCGGGGCGCCCTTTTGGAGCCGCCTACCTTAGAGGTCGAGCCGGTAGGTCCGGTCGCACGAGCCACCCGGCTCAGGACCGCGTTTCCAACCGGTGGATTCGTAGAGATGAACGGCTGCCTCGAATTGAGCACGCGTCTCGAGGTCGAGGGTGCGCAAACGTCGCCTTCCGGCTTCATCCACCGCGAGCCGCAGCAGCGTTTTGCCGATGCCGCGGCCTCGCGCCGCTTGCTCGACGAACAGTTTGGAGATCCGTCCGCTGCCATCGCCCCGGTCGCGCAGCGCGATCGAGCCGACCACGCAGCCGCCCGTCTCGGCGACGTATTCCACGACCGCCGGATCCTCCACGCGGCCGAACTCCATCGCGTCGGCATCGAGACCCATCGGTTCGGGTTCGATGCCGAACGAGCGCAGCGTGTCGAAGATCAGCGCGACGACGGCGTCGCGATCATCGGGCCGCGCCCGCCGGAAGGCCGTCTCACAGGTCGTAATAGAGGTAGAACTCGTATGGCGTCGGCCGGATGCGCACTTCCTGGAGCTCCTTGGTCCGCTTGTAGTCGATCCACGTGCGGATCAGGTCCTCTGAGAAGACGCCGCCCGCGAGCATGAAATCGTGATCGCGTTCGAGCGCCGCCAGGGTCTCATCGAGGCTGCCGGGCACCGACTTGATGCGCCGCGCCTCGGCCTTGGGAAGTTCGTAGATGTTCTTATCGAGCGGACCGAAGCCGGCCTTGGTCGGGTCGATCTTGCGTTTGATGCCGTCCAAACCGGCCATCAGCATCGCCGAGAAGGCGAGGTATGGATTCGCAGCCGGATCAGGCGGGCGGAACTCGATGCGCTTGGATTTCGAGAAGCGTGGGCCTTTGAAGAAGATCGGGATGCGCACCGCCGCCGAGCGGTTGCCCATCGAGAACGCGACGTTCACGGGCGCCTCGTAGTGCGGCACCAGTCGCTTGTACGAGTTGGTGGTCGGCGCGCACAGCGCGAGCAGCGCGTCGATGTGCGTGAGCAGCCCGCCGATGTAGTACAGCCCGAGCTTCGACAGCTCGGCATAGCCCTTCGGATCGTAGAACAGATTGGTGCCGGCTTTCCAGATGCTCTGGTGGACGTGCATGCCCGATCCGTTATCGCCGAACAGCGGCTTGGGCATGAACGTCACGGTCTTGCCGTGCCGGCGCGCGACGTTGCGCGTGACGTACTTGTAGACCATCACGTTGTCGGATTGCTGCAGCAAGGTGTTGTAGCGGATGTCGATCTCGGTCTGCCCGCCGGTCGCGACCTCGTGGTGGTGCATCTCCACCGGCACGCCCCACTCTTTGAGGCTGAGCACCATCTCCGAGCGGATGTCCATGTGCTTGTCCGACGGCTGCACGGGGAAGTAGCCTTCTTTGGGACGCAGCGTGTAGCCGAGGTTGGGCTGATCGTCGTTGCCCGAGTTCCAGTGCGCCTCTTCCGAGTCGAGCGCGTAGCCGCTCATGTACGGCAAGTTGTCGTAGCTGACGTGATCGAAGATGTAGAACTCGAGCTCGGGGCCGAAGTATGCGGTGTCGCCGATGCCCGTCTTCCTCAAGTACGCCTGCGCGCGCTTGGCCACGTTGCGCGGGTCGCGGTCGTAGAGCGTTTGGGTGCGCGGGTCGAACACGTCGCAGATGAACGACGCGGTCGGGATGGAGCAAAAACCGTCGAGGCGGGCGCTCTCCGGGTCGGGGAGCAGCACCATATCGCTCTCTTGGATCTCTTGGAAGCCGCGGATGCTCGATCCGTCGAACCCGATGCCGTGTTCAAACGTCGCTTCATCGACGACATCGGCCGGAATCGACGTGTGCTGCCACATGCCCGGGATGTCGATGAACTTGAAGTCGACGATCTTCGCGTTGTGCTTCTTGATGAAATCGAGCGCGCTCTTGCTCGAGTTGCGAGGCGGCACTGGCATCCTCCCTCTCGGCCGCATGCATCCGGCCGCTCACAAAAAAAAGAAAATCCGGGATCAGGCGATCCCGGGAAGAAGCATGCGACGCCGCGCGCCGCAGGGCATTTATCCTTTGGTGTAAGCGCGCGTCAGGTCGGTTGGCCCAGCGTTGGGATGTGCATAACTGCGTGCGTTGTGGATAACTCTAACGCGCGACGACCGCCTCGGGCTTGGACGAAGCCACGTTGATCCCATACACGTTTGCCGGGGCGTATCCCAAACTGCCGTCGCTCTGGATGGCGAACAGCGTCACGCCGCTATTCAACACGTCCACCACGACGAGCAGGTTGCCGGCGGAGCTGACGGACAGATATGCGCTTTGCACGGCCTGGGTCTGGAAGGGCGCTCCGTTGACGCGCATCAGCGCGCCACCGACGCCGACGGCGTACGCGTCGACCGCTTGCGAGCCGGCGCACGCGAGATATAACGTCTGACCGTTAGGGCGCAGTGCGACGCCGATCGGAGCGGTTGCCGTGTTGGTGAAGAATGAGACGACGAGTTGACCCCCGGGGGCGATCGCGAAGACGCCGACGCCGTTTTGCGCCTGGCTCGCTGCGAAGGCGATTCCTGCAGAAGAAACCACGATGCCTTGGAAGGTTGTAGCCACTCCGTTCGTCGTCTGCGCCAGCGTGGTCAGCGCGCCGGTGGGGCTGACGTTGAACTCGGAGATCCCGGCGTTCAATGATGTGTTGGTGACGTACAGATGCATGCCGTCGGGAGAGAAGGCGCAATCCGCCGGGGCATTGAGCATATTCTGTCCGGAGGTAGTCATGCTCGCGAATGTGAGCGCGCCGGTGCCTCCGATGGAATAGGTCTCTACCTGGTTGCTGCTGCTGTCGACGACGGCTGCGAATGTGCTCGTCGGGTTGATGCAAATGCCTTGCGGCAAAGTACCCGCCGTCGTCACCGTGCCCAATGGCGGCGTGACGAGCGTGCCGTCAGGGTTGACGGTAAATGCGTCAACGCTGCTGCTGTCATAGTTGACCTCGTAGAGAACCGTGCCACCTTTCGCGAGGGCCATGCCGAACGGTGCGCCGGACATGCTGCTGGCAGACCCCAGATACGGTGAGTTTGGAAGAGGCGATGGCACGCCGCCGGACGCTATCGGAGCCGAATTGAATGCCGCGACCCTGTTCGGGTTGGTGCCGGCGTTGACGTAGTAGATCCCGGCCGGGATCGGCGGGGTCGGCGTCGGGTTGCCGCCGCCTCCGGGCCCTGTGCTCGAATTGGTACAGCCGGCCCCGGCAGCGATGGCGCCGGCCAATCCGACCGCCACGCAAAACTGGATCAGATGCTCTCGTGTCATGCGTTGCGGTTCTGCGTCGCCTAACCTAAACCTGGCACGCGCGGCAATAGTAGGTCGCTTCGCCGCCCGGATGCACCACCGAGACGCGGTGCCCGCAGCGCGGACACTCGGTCTTCTTGCGCCCGTGTATTTTCATGAAGCCGCGGTCCTGTTTGTGCAGCGGATGCTTGCGATCCGCGTATTGCTGCGCGGTGATCTCCGTCGCGTCGCGCAGCGTCGTGCGCATCGCGTCGTAGAGCGCGCGGCGCTGTGCGTCGTCGAGCGTGCCTGCGCGGCGCAGCGGCCGTAGCCGCGCCGCGAAGAGGATCTCATCCGCGTACGCGTTGCCGATCCCTGAGACGAACACTTGATTGCGCAGCGCGTTCTTTAGCTCTCCGCGGTGTTTGCGCAGCCGGGCGGCGAACGCGTCATACGTCAGATCCGGATCGAGCGCGTCAGGACCCAGCTGCGCGAACGACGGCACGTCGTTGTCAGGATCGGCGGTCAGGTAGATGCGCGCCATCAGCGTCGAATCCAAAAAGCGGATGTCCATGGCTTTGCCCAATTGCATGGTGAAGCACGTGGATGGCAGCGACGGGGCCGCTCGACTGCACACCGCGAACCGGCCGCCGAGCATCGGGTTGACGATGAGCTGCTTGTCGAAGCCGGCAAAGGAGAAGATGAGGAATTTCCCGCGCCGCTGCACGCCGGCGATCGTCTTGCCGCGCAGCTCGCGGGCGAACTCGAGCGGCGGATACCGGATGATGAACGCGCGTTTCGGATCGAGGACGACGCTGAGGATCGTGGCGCCCGCGCCGTGCTTGTCCAGCGTGGCGCGCAGCAGCTCGAGTTCTGGCAGCTCAGGCATGCCGGCGCGCCGCCGCGATCAGCTCGACGGGTACATCAAGATGGTGACGGGGTAGTTCTGGTTCTCCGTCGTGACGTTGACCGGCACCGCCGGACCGTTCAAGCCGGGTGCCGACGCATACACGGACTGCGGGCCGACCGGCACTTGGACGATCGTGCACGTTCCGCCGGCAGCTGTGGTGCAGTTCCCGCTCGGCCCGGTATTCAGGATGACGAGCGCGCCGACCACCGGCTGGTTGTTGCTGGCCAGCACGACGGTCGCCGTGACGGTGCCGAATTTCTGCACACCGATGGCATTGGGATTGGGGCAGCCCGTGAGCCCGAGCGCGGCCAGACAGACGGCCGCGAGCAACGCGTGACGCATGGGTTGGTCGGTTTGGCGCGGGCCATGGGGAGCCCTGGCGGGGCGGTTGTGCGTTGCACCGGCGGCCCCGCCGGGGTATACTTCAAGGTACACGGGCGCACTCACCAGCCGAAGCGAGTATTGACGCCATGTCCACCCGATTTCATGTGCCATTCTTCTTAGCTGCAGTGGGGGCCGCAGGCATTCTGACGGCGCCCGCGCTGGCTCGTGCCGACAGCGCAACGCCTGGTCCGAGCTATCCGTCCATGGCCGTGCCCGCCGGCGCCCATTCGGCGTCGGCTTCGGCGCTGCTCACCGCCGCCCAGGTCGACGCGGATCGGGGCGACAACGAAGCCGCCGCCGAGAAGCTGCATCGCGCCGCGGCGCTGGAGCCGCGCAACATCGAGATCCAACGCTTGCTCGGCGACGTGGAATACCGCCTGCAGCAGTATCAAGCTGCAGAGGCCGCCTATCAAGCGGTGCTCGCCGTCGATCCGGGCAACCGCGACGTCGAGAACCGCCTCGGCGGCGTCTACTCCGCGGAAGACCGCTACGACGACGCGATCGCCGCGTTTCGCAAGAGCCTGCCGTCGAAGGAGGGGTTTGCGAACCTCATCCTCGCGTATCAGGACGAGGGCAGACTTGGCGAACTTGAGTCCGAGTACAAGCTCGAGGAGACGCGCAACCCGTACGAACCATCCAATCATTATAACCTCGCCTCGATCTACAAGGCCGAGAAGCACTACGATGCGGCGATCGCGCAGCTGCAGTACGCGCTTGACCGCGATGCGCGCTACGTGGACGCATACAACCTGCTCGGCAACGTCTACGGCGAGCTGGAGCGTTATGACGACGCGATCGCGCAGTATCACAAGGCGATCGCCATCGATCCCCACTACGCGTTCGCCTGGAACAACTGGGGCGTCGAGCTGATAAACGAGGGTGAGTATCGCCAGGGCATCGAGAAGGTCGAACGTTCGATCGCGCTGGATCCGCAGCTCGCGCTCGCCTACGAGAACTTGGGCGTCGCGTACGACAACCTGGACGACTTCACCCAAGCGGTGGAAGATTTCCAACGCGCGGTCAGCCTCGATCCGCACGATCGAAACGTGTTCATGAATCTCGGCGCGCTCTATTACAGGCACGGCCAATACAACTTGGCCGAGGCAGCGCTCATCAAGGGATTGTCCATGCAGCCCAACAGCACGAAGCTGCACTATGGGCTCGGGCTGACCTACGAAGCGCAAAAGAAGTATGCGCTCGCCGAGGATCAGTTCAAGATCACGCTCTCAGAAGATCCCAAGGACTCCGATGCGGCATCGGAGCTGGCGTCGCTCGAGTCCGCGCAAAAACACTAAGGCTGGACGGCGATCGCCTCGATCTCGACGAGCGCGCCCAACGGGAGCGCGGCGACGCCGACGGTTGAGCGCGCGGGACGATGCCCCCCGACAAAGCTTTCGTAGATCGCGTTGACCTTGCCGAACTGCGTCAGGTCGGTCATGAAGATGGTCACTTTGGCGACATCGGCAGGCCCGAGGCCGGCGGCCTGCAGCACTGCGCCGACGTTCGAAAACGCCTGGGCGGTCTGTGCGTCCAGGCCCTCCACGAGGGCACCCGATGCCGGATCGATGCCGATCTGGCCGGCTGTGAACACAAGGCCGCGGGCCTGCGTCGCCTGCGAATAGGCGGCCACGGGGACGGGGGCGGAGGGGGTGGCGATGAGCTTCATGGGCCGTCGCTACGCGCGCTCCCCGGGCCGGACCTGCCGATAGAATAAGAAGATAGCGGCTAGCGTATGCGGCCGTGTTCGCAACGATGGAATACACACCGGCTCGACCGTCTTTGGAACAGGAACGCGCGGCTGAGACCAGCCTTCTGCGCGTTCGCCTCATCACGGTGTTCATCGCCGCGGCGGTGGGCGCGTCGCTGCCTGAGTCCCATCCGTCGTGGGTGCGCCCGACGGCGATCGTCGTATGGCTGCTCGCCAGTCTGATCGCCTATTACATCAACGCGCGCGCGCGCAGCGTGACCGTCATCCGCTGGACAGCGCGGTCGCTGCTGATCATCGACTTCATCGCGCTGTCGGCTGTGGTCCTCGCCTACGAGTCCATCTTCCCGGCAACTTGGGTCGGCTTGGTCATCTTCACCGCGATCGCCGCGGCCCGGGAACGCTACACCGGCGCACTCATCTCGGGTGCCGGCGGAACGCTGGTCATCATCATCGGCCACGCCGCGCACATCGTGCCGGCATCCGACGTCACGGGCGTCGGCAATCTCTTCTTCCAGATCGCCGTGCTATGGCTCAATGTCCTCAACGTGGGCCTGCTCGTGCGCGAGATCGACGAGCGCAATCAAGCGCTCGCCAAGCGCAGCGAAGAGCTGTCGCGCGCCGCGCAAGTAGAAGAGGCGATGCTCGCGGAGACCCGGGCGCAGGCCAGCACCCTGCGCAAAGTCGTCGAGCTGAGCGTCACGCTGATGCGCGAACGCGAGCTCTCGATGCTGCTCGACCGCATTCTTGAAGCGGCGATCAAGGCGTTCGGTTTCCGTGCCGGCTCCATTCTCGTCGCCGACCGCGACCGCGAGACGTATCGGTACAGCGCGGTGCGCGGCTACGCGCCTAACATCGAGCTGACGCTGCGCCATCGCGAAGTCGCGTTCGCACAGGCGCAGTTGAAGATGGACAAGCGCTTTGCCGTGCGCCACTGGGTGTTCTATGCGCCGGTCGAAGAGCAGACCTGGTACACCGATCCCGCGCTGGTCTACGATCACGAGCGCCTGGGCGAGCCGCGCAGTCGCCAGGACGAATGGAACGAATCCGACACGCTCATCTTCCAGCTCCATTCCTCGTCGGGCGATGTGATCGGCCTGCTCGTGCCGGATGCGCCGGCCGACAACCGCGTGCCCTCGAAGACGACCATCGACAACGTGGCGCTCTTCGCGCATCTGGCCGCGGCCGCCATCGAGAACGTCCACCTCTTCACGACCGAGCAGCGGCGCGCCGAAGAGCTGACCGAGACCAATCGCGAGATCCAGCGCCTCTACCGCGAGGCAGAGCTGGCCGCCGAAGGGCGACGCAAACAAGCCGCGCGCTTGGGCAGCATCTTGGACCTCACCGCCGCGATCTTCAAAGAGCGCGACCTGGATCGCATGCTGCGGCGCATCCTCGAAGTCGCCGTGGGCCAATTCAACTTCACCGCCGGTACCATCGTGCTGCGCGACCCGACGCGCAACGTCTTCGTGCGCCGGGCAGCGCTAGGCTATCCGGACAGCGTGGTCGGAAAAGAGATCTCGGAGGCGGAGCTGCACGCGTCCATGTCCCCACGCGCGCGCATCCGCGACACGTACTACTACACGCCGATGGAATTGCACGTCGGGGGCGGCGTAGTACGCAATCCGCAGCTTTCGCAGCTGCCGCGCAGCGCGCCGGGCGAGTGGCACGAGGACGACCTGCTCATCTTCCCGTTCTTCGACTCCGACGGGACGCTCATCGGCGTCTTGTCGCCGGACGAGCCGCGCGATCACAAGGTTCCGGACGAAGCGACCATCCGTACCATCGAGGTCTTCGCCCAGCTCGCCAGCGTCGCCGTCGAGGGTGCACGCCTGCGCGAGGCCGCAGGCGGGGCCGCGCTCCGAAGCTAACTTCCAAGAATCTTCACACCGCGCGATGGCGCCGCTGGTATCATGGTGGGCGCATGAGCGACAAACACGAGGATGAGCCGCTCCCGGCAACCGCTCTATTCCTGACCGGTCTTGGTATTTTCTTGGTCGTCGTCTGGGCGCTGATGTGGGCCTTGATGACGAGCCGGTGGTGACGTGCACATCGACCGCCTCGAGCGCATCTGGCTGATCTTCGGGATCACCGCGCTTATCGTGTTCCTGGGCATCATCGGCACCGCGGCGATCAGCGAAGGCATCCTGCCGCCCAGCCATGTCCAGACCATCGATCCGACCAAGGTGGCGCAGACGCCGCCGTTCGACAATCCCGGCCTGCGCAAGATCGGCCCCAACGAGTATGAGGCCTACGTCATCGCGCGCTATCCGGCGTTCACGCCGCACCAGATAACCGTGCCGGCGGGCGCCAAGGTCACCTTTTTCGCCACCAGTCCAGACGTGGTCCACGGTTTCTTCATCACCAACACCGACGTCAACATGCTGGTCGTGCCCGGTTGGGTGAGCACGTCGACCCACGTGTTCCGCACACCCGGCCAGTATCTGCTGCTGTGCAACGAGTACTGCGGTTTGGACCATCATTTCATGTACGGCACGATCGAGGTCCAATGACATGGCGGTGACGCAGGTGGCGCGCGAGAACGGCCTCTCCCTCGCCTATGTCTACACCGCGACCGGCGCGATTGTGGTCGGCGCGATCTTCGGCGTGCTCCAGGCGCTTTCGCGCGCGCAGGCCTTCGTCGCGCCGGCCTGGTTCGATTACTATCGCATGCTCACGGCGCACGGCGTGCTCATGGCCATCGTGTTCACGACGTTCTTCATCTGCGGGCTGTCGCTGTTCATGGTCTACCGCGCGGTGCCGCGCGACCGTTCGCTGACGCTGGGCTGGTCCGGCTTCGCGCTGATGCTGTTCGGCACGCTGATGGCGACCTGGGCGATCTTGTCCGGCAACGCGTCCGTGCTCTACACGTTCTATGCGCCCCTCAAGGCGCATCCGGCCTTCTATATCGGCGCCACGCTGCTGGTTATCGCGACGTGGTTCGTGCTGGCCGAGATCTTCGAGAACATCATCTATTTCCGGCGCACGCATCCAGGCGAACGGCTGCCGCTGGTCGTGCACGGCGTCGCATGCACCTTTGCCATGTGGTTCATCGCCACCATCGGCGTCGCGACCGAAATGCTGTTCTATCTCATCCCGTGGTCGCTTGGCTGGGTGCCCACGGTCGACGTGATGATGACGCGCATGCTGTTCTGGTACTTCGGCCACCCGCTGGTGTATTTCTGGATCATGGGCGCGTATCTGATCTGGTACAACGTCGTGCCCGTGTTCTATGGCGGCAAGGTGTTCAGCGACTCGCTGACGCGGCTCGCGTTCCTGTTGCTCCTCATCCTGTCCACGCCGGTCGGCATCCATCACGAGTTCATGGAGCCCGGCATCTCGGCGGGCTGGAAGTGGGTCCATACGATGACGACCTATGGCGTCGTCATCCCGTCGATCATGACGGCGTTCGCGATCTTCGCCTCATTCGAGATGGCCGCGCGCCGCAAAGGCCAATCCGGGTTCTTGGGCGTCATCCGCTCGCTGCCGTGGGGCAATCCGGCGTTCGCCGGTCCGGCGCTGGCGATGGTGCTGTTCATCTTCGGCGGCGCCGGCGGCATCGTCAACGCGTCGTATAGCCTGGACACGCTGGTGCACAACACGATGTGGATCGTCGGCCACTTCCACGTGACGGTCGGCGGTCCGGTAGCCCTCTCGTTCGTCGGCATCGCTTACTGGCTCGTGCCCGCGCTGACCGGCCGCAAGCTGTGGGCGCCAAAACTGGCGCTCGCGCAGGTCTGGGCATGGTTCATCGGCATGGCGATCATGTCGACCGGCATGCACTGGGCGGGCATCTTGGGCTCGCCGCGCCGCACCGACAACGTCTCGTATTTCGGCGTGGCGGCCGCGCACTCGTGGCAGCCGGAGATGATCGCAGCCGCCGTCGGCGGGGTCATTCTCTTCATCAGCATCCTGATGTTCGCGACCGTCGCGATCGGCACGCGGCTAAGCAACGAGCCGGGCGACACCGCGGTGGAGTTCGCGCAGGCCGAGCCCGAGGCGATGCCGACGCCGGCGTACTTGGACAACATCGGCGCGTGGGCGGCCGCCGCGGTCGTCCTCGCGGTGCTGGCCTATATCGGGCCGATCCACGAACTCATCGCGGCGCACCCATATGGAGCGCCCGGCCTGCGGACCTGGTGAGCGCCTGCTCGTACGCTGTCCCGTAATATGTCGTTTGTCGCAGCCTTCACAGACCTTCCCACCCACTTCACGCCCCGCTCATCGGCCCGCCACCCCGGTCTGTGAGAATACGCTCTAGGAGGTACCTGTCATGGCTTTTTCGATTTCACGGCACCTCGCGGCATTAGCCGGCTTTGCCGTTCTCATGATCGCCGCGCCGGCTTTCGCGCATCCCACGGTCGACGTCGTCGCGGCGAACTGGAAGTTCACGCCGGCGACGGTCGAGATGCATGTCGGTGAGACGACCGTTATGCACATGACCTCGAGCGGCGGCGTCCACGGCATCCAGTCCGACGATCTCGGCATTCCGCAGACCGTCATCAAACCGGGCGAGTTCGTCGACGTCAGCGTCACGCCGAAGAAGGCGGGCACCTACGTGATCCACTGCACGATTCCGTGCGGTAGCGGTCACGGCGATATGGTGCTGACCATCGTGGTCAAGCCGTGAAGGCGCATATCCGGGGGACCGTCAAGGCGACGGTTCTCATCGTCGGCGCGGCGCTCGCGGTCGCTTTCGTGATCGAGAGCGTGCGGCCGACCCAAGCCATGCCGCCCTTCGCACAGGCGTACGGCATCAACTGCGAGGTATGCCATTCCAACGTCCCGGCGCTGAACGACTACGGGCGGTACGTACAGCGCACGGGCTATGCATCGCTGGATCCGAGCGTCATACACGGCGTCAACCCGCTGTGGGTCCAAGCAGCAGCCGCCGTCGACACGCAGGACCCCACGTTCCCCGGTAAGGTCCTGTTCGGAAATCTGAACATCCAAGCCGCTGGGTATATCGGCAGCGACGTCACCGTGCACGCCCAGCAATGGATCGTGCAGGGCAACGAGCCCGGCGGCACGGATACGCTATGGCTCACTTACAACAATCTGCTGCACCGGGACGGCCACTTCACGGTGGGCAAACTGGAAGTCCCCGCGCCCTCGCCCTTCAGCCAGTGGTTCGAGATCGCGCCGTTCGCCCCGCCGGAAATGACGGTGGGAGAACATGTGTATGAGCTCGATGCGAACCGTTGGGGCTACAAGTTCGGCTACGTGCGTCCCGGCTATCTCATCGAGGGCGCGTATACCGGACCCGGCGGAGATCTCAATACCGCGTTCGACTTCACGACGCCGACCGACAAGACGTTTCAGTATCGCGTGGCATATGCCCGGCCCGACAAGCCGGTCGAGGCGGGCGTCTACGGCGCTGCCGGCTCGTGGCCGCTGTCCGACGGCACCTACGATGAGTACACGTCGATCACACCATACGTCGAGATCGATTCACAGCACAACGTGCCGGGACTGTTCGCGATGTACGCAAGCAATCACGACTCGAATGCCGGGCCCGGATTCGGGCCTGCCAACAGCAGCGGATACACCATCGACGTCTTCGAGCCGTTCCTCGACAGCAAGGTGATGTTGGGCGGGCGGTACGAGATGACCAACGACGGGCTCGGCACCGTCACCCACTATGGCTACGTCAATCTCGGCGTGATGCTCGCGCGGCGCGTGTCGTCGGCGAACGCCAATGCGCTGATGCTCAACGGCGAGGTCAGCATGGCGAGCGGAACGACCGCGCCCGGCTGGCAGGCGTCGCTGACGTGGAATACGACGCTGGGCAACATGAGGGGCCTGTCTAGATAACAGACCCCCTTAGTCCCGCGACCTCGCCGCACGACGGCGGTGCGGCGCGCAGCTCCCGGCCCGGCGGATCGCGAACGAATATCCGGCGACCGGGAGCTTTCCTTTTATCGGGAGCGGCCGAGGTGCTCGCAAGCCAACCGTTCAAGCTGGCGGTCCTGTGAAGCGCATTGCGGACAGCGCGCCGTGGCAGGGTCTCACCCTAGCGCAGGCGGCGACGATGCAGCCCGCCGCGGTCGTCGCGCAACTCGATCGCGTTCGGCGAGCGGACCGGCCGTCGCGTCATTTGCTGCGGCACCGGAGAGCGGCGCATGCAGCCTGACGCGACGGGCTCGCAGATCGCCGAGCCGGTCCATGACGTCACGCGCGTGCGCGCGCAGCCGCTTGCAGCCATCTTCGAGCCCAAGACCGTCGCCGTGATCGGCGCGACCGAACGCGATGCCAGCGTCGGACGGCGCGTGTTCGAGAATCTCGTGACGGGGACGTTCGCCGGCGAGGTCTTCCCGGTCAATCCGGCGCACGCGGCCATTTTCGGCAAGACGGCGTATCCGAGCGTCGGCGCCGTCCCCGCGCGGATCGACGTCGCGATCATCGTGACCCCCGCGGCGGGCGTTCCTGCGGTCGTCGAAGAGTGCGTCGGCGCGGGCGTGCGCGGCGCGATCATCATCTCGGCCGGATTCCGCGAGGTCGGCGCGGCCGGCGCGCAGCTCGAACAGCAGATCCTGGCGACGGTCCGCGCGAGCGGCATGCGCGTGGTCGGCCCGAACTGTTTCGGCGTGATGTCGCCGGGCATCGGCTTCAACGCGACCTTCGCGCGCGCGCCCGCGCGCCCCGGCACGCTGGGGTTCGCCAGCCAGAGCGGCGCGCTGGGCAGCGCTATCCTGGACTGGAGCCTCGACCAAGATTTCGGGTTCAGCCGCTTCGTCTCGGTCGGCTCGTTGCTCGACGTCGGCTGGGCCGACATCCTGTACTATCTGGGCGACGATCCGCAGACCAAGAGCATCATCGCCTACATGGAATCGGTCGGCGATGCGCGTTCGTTCATGTCGGCGGCGCGCGAGGTCGCGTTGGTCAAGCCGATCATCGTCATCAAGGCCGGCCGCAGCGACGCGGGTGCGAAAGCGGCGGCCTCGCACACCGGCGCGCTGACCGGCAGCGACGCGGTGCTCGACGCGGCCTTCGCCCGCTGCGGCGTGCTGCGCGTCGACACGATCGAGGACGTGTTCTTGATGTCAGAAGTGCTCGCGCGCCAACCGCGTCCGCGCGGCAAACGGCTCGCGATCTTGACCAACGCCGGCGGGCCTGCAGTGCTCGCGGCCGATGCGCTCGTCCAAGGCGGCGGCGAGATGGCCGTTCTCGGGGCCGCCACCATGGCGCGGCTGTCCTCGTTCCTCCCGCCGGCATGGAGCCACGGCGATCCGGTCGACATCCTCGGCGACGCCGACGGCGAGCGCTACGCGTCGGCGATGGCGGCGGTCAGCGCGGACGACGCCAGCGACGGCGTGCTCGTCATCTTCGCGCCGCAAGGGATCTCGGATTCGGACGACATCGCGGCGCGGCTCGCGCCCTTCGCCCGCGTGCCGAACAAGCCCGTGCTCGCGAGCTGGCTGGGTGGCGCGGGTTCGTCGGCCGGCGATCAGCGCTTGCGCAAAGAGGGCATACCGACCGTGCCCTATCCCGATGCCGCCAGCCGCATGTTCAACTACATGTGGCGCTACGACGACGCGCTGCGCAGCCTGTACGAGACGCCGGTGGAGCAAGAAGAGGCCGGTATCGATCGCGCGCGGGCGAAAGAGATCATCGCGTCCGCGACCGGCGCGGGCCGCACGCTGCTGGCCGAGATCGAGGCCAAGTCGCTGTTCGCCGCATACGGCATCCCCACCGTGCCGACGCTGCTCGCGGCGTCGGCACAAGACGCCGTTCGCGCTGCCCGTTCGCTCGGGTTTCCGGTGGCCGTCAAACTGCATTCGCACGTGCTCACGCACAAGAGCGACGTCGGCGGCGTGGTCCTCGACGTGGCGCACGACGCCGATGTCGTCGCCGCCTTCACGCGGATCGAGCAGGCCGCACGAAAAGCGGGCGGCGCCGCCGCCTTCGAGGGCGTGACGGTGCAGCCGATGATCACGCGCGAAGGCTACGAGCTGATCGTCGGGAGCAGCGTGGACGCTCAGTTCGGTCCGGTGCTGCTGTTCGGCCTCGGCGGAACGCTCGTCGAGGTCTTCCAAGACAGCGCGTTGGGTCTGCCGCCGCTCACGTCCACGCTTGCGCGCCAATTGATGGAGCGCACCAAGATCTTCCGCGCGCTCGAAGGCCTGCGCGGCCGCGCGCCGGTCGACATCGCCGCGTTGGAACGCGTGCTGGTGAACGTCAGCAGGCTCGTCGGAGAACAGCGCCGCGTCAAGGAGCTCGATATCAACCCGTTGCTCGCATCGCCGTCCGGACTCGTCGCGCTCGATGCGCGCGTGGTGCTGCACGACGCGAGCGTGCCGGACAGCGCACTGCCGAAGGCCGCCATCCGCCCCTATCCGCGCCAATACGAAGGGCGCTGGAGCGCCGCCGACGGCACCGGGTTCACCATCCGCCCGATCCGCCCCGATGACGAGACGCTGCTGCAACGCTTCCACGAGACGCTGTCGGAGAGCAGCGTCTACCGCCGCTACGCGCACGTCGTGCGGCTCGACCAGCGCGTCTCGCATAGCCATCTCATCCGCTCGTGCTTCATCGACTACGACCGCGAGATGGCGCTAGTCGCGCTGCCGGAAGCCGGCGGTCCGGCGATCGTCGCCGTCGGCAGGCTGATCAAGTCGCACGAAGGCGACGAAGCCGAGTTCGCGCTTGTCGTGACCGACGAAGTACAGCGGCACGGCCTAGGCCGCGAGCTCTTGCGCCGTCTCATCGACGTCGGGCGCGCCGAGGGCGTCGGGCGCATCGTCGGCCATATCCTGGCCGACAACAGCGCGATGCTGCACGTGTGCAAAGAGCTGGGATTCACGACCGCGTTCGAAGCCGACGCGTCGATGCTGGACGCGTACATCGACCTTTAGAAGTCCGTTAGAAGTCCGTCAGCCGGCCGATCGGAAAACCGACGCGCAGCGCGTTGAGCACGGCGGCGACGTCGATCACTTCTTGCGTCACCGCCCCGGCGATCGGCGGAAGATAACCCGCGACGGCCAGACCCATGCCGATGCAGCTGAGCGCCATGCCGCCGATCGCGCTTTGCAGCGCGATCGCTCGCATCCGCCGCCCGATGTGGATGATCTCGTCGATCTTGCCCAGCGACGGCTCCATGATCACCGCGTCCGCTGCTTCAGCGGTGATGTCGCTGTTCTGTCCGAACGCCAGCCCGACCGTCGCCGCTTGCATCGCCGGCGCGTCGTTGATGCCGTCGCCGATGAACAGCGTCGGCTCCTCGCGCGTGAGAGCCGCCACGATCGCGACCTTCTCCTCAGGCGTCTTGCTGTAATGCAGTTCCGCGATCCCGACGCGCTCCGCCAGGTAGCGAACCTCTGATTCGCGATCGCCGGAAAGGATCATCACGCGATCGATGTGGTGGCGCGGGATGAGGTGGCGGATGAAGGGACCGCCTTCGACGCGCGGCTCGTCGCGGAAGCGCAGCGCGGCGGCGAGCGCGCCATCGACGAAGACCAGCGACTCAAGACCGCCGGCTCGCGCAGGCAGCGCTTCGGACCGACGCCCATCCCGCGAGGCGCTCTGGCGGCCGAGGATTTCGACCGTCCGCCCGTCGACCAGGCCGCGCAGCCCGGCCCCAGGTTCTTCGCTGATCTGCGCGACCTGGTCGAGCGGCACCCCCGCCGCCTCGCTCGCGCGCACCACCGCGCCGGCGAGCGGGTGCTTGGAGTAGCGCTCGAGGCTGGCGCTCAGCGCGAGCACCTGGTCGCGCGTGAACCCGGACAAGCACTCGACGTCGGTCAACGCCGGCTGTCCGTATGTGAGCGTGCCGGTCTTGTCGAAGACCATCGCGCGGCACGAGTCGATGCGCTCGAGCATCGCCGGATCCTTGACGATGATCGCGTGGCGCGCGGCCAGCGAGATCGCGCCGATGATCGCGACCGGGATGGCCAGCAGCAGCGGACAGGGCGTGGCGATCACCACGACCGCCAAGAAACGCTGCGCGCTGCCCGTCACGAGCCAGCCCGTTGCGGCGATGGCAAGCGCGATCGGCGTATACCAAGCGCCCAACCGGTCCGCGAGCCGGCGCAACCGCGGGCGCTTCTCCTCCGCCTCGCGCATCACGCGCATGATGCGCGCGTAGCGCGAATCCACGGGTAGGCGTGCGGCCTGGATCGTCATCGCGGCATCGCCGTTGATCGCGCCCGAGAGCACTTGGGAACCCGGCGCCTTGGACGTGCGATACGGTTCGCCGGTCAAGTACGATTCGTCCATCCATCCGTGGCCGAGCGTCACCGCGCCGTCCACCGGACACAGCTCGTGCGGCAGGACGGTGAGCGCATCACCGACCACGATGTCGTCGAGCGCGACGTCGACGATGCCGGCCGCCGTTGCGCGATGCGCGACGTTCGGCATGCGGCGCGAAAGCGCTGCGAGGATCGACGACGCGCGCCGCGCGGCGAACTGCTCCAGCGCTTCGCCGCCCGAGAGCATGAGCACGACGATGCAGCCGACGATATACTCGCCCAGCAGCACTGACGTCGCGATCGAGATGCCGGCCAAGAGATCGGATCCGAAGTCGAGCGCGATGAGTTTGCGGATGAGCGTGTAGAGCAGCGGCACACCGCCGAGCACCAACACCGCATACAAGGGGAGAACGGAGACAGACCGAGGCAGGGAGAGGCCGTACTGCATGACCAGGCTGGCTGCGATGCCCGCCGTCGCGAACGCCGCGATGTAGATCTCGATCGGCGTGCGGACGCTGGCCTGCGCGTTGGCGGGCCCGTTCATGCGTGCGTTCGGATCACGCTTTGGGCGCTTTGGTCACGAGCACGGGCACCGTGCAGTGGCGCAGCACGCCTTCCGCGACGCTGCCGAGCACCAGACGCGTGAGGCCCCCGCGTCCGTGACTGCCGATAACGATCAGGTCGATTCCGGCGCCGACAACCGCGTTGACGATGCACGGCACGCAGTCGCCTTCGATGAGTTGCGACCTCGCTTTGACGCCTGCTCCCTGCGCTTTGCCCTCCGCGCTCTTGAGCATGTCCTTGCCGGCGGCGCGCATCGCGTCGATGGCGGGCGCCGGATCCGAGTAGCCCTGCCCCGGCATCACCGAGGCGAGGATCTTGTCGGTCTCGACGACGTTGACGAACATCACCGAGGCCTTTTGGTCGGTCGCAAGCGCGATCGCCAGCGCGCACGCCGCGTCCGACGGCTCAGACCCGTCGATGGGGACGAGCAATGAGGTGAAGACTGACATGATCTCGATCTCCTCTCGCGCGCGTCCGTGGCGCGCTCTCTCTACACTTGCGGTGCGGCTTGCGCCACGGCGAGCGCGCAATCGCGGGCCATGGCCCACGTCTCGCGCGCGCGCACGACGAAGATGCGGACCCGCGACGATGCGCGTGCGACATCGCAGTCGGGTCGCGCCGCGGCGTCTTTCTCCTCATCAAGGTCGATGCCCAGGAATTCGAGCCCCGTGCAGACGGCGCGCCGCACCTCGTGCGCGTGCTCGCCGATGCCGCCGGTGAAGACGATCGCATCGAGCCCGCCCAGGCTCGCCGCCATCGCGCCGATCCCGGCGCGCACGCGATGGACGAAGACGTCGAACGCGAGGCTCGCGTGCGGATGGCCGGCCGCGACGGCTTCGAGCAGCTCGCGCATATCGCCGGAAAGACCTGAAATGCCCTTCAAGCCCGACTCTTCGTTGAGCACGCGCGCGAGCTCCCGCGCGGTGTAGCGCCCGCGTTCCATCAGGTACAGCATCACGCCCGGGTCGAGGCTGCCCGAGCGCTGGCCCATGACGAGCCCCTCCATCGGGGTCCAGCCCATCGTCGTGTCGACGCTGGTGCCCGCGGACGTCGCAGCAAGCGAACATCCGTTGCCGAGATGGCAGGTGACGACCTTGAGCGCGCGCAGCGGCACATCGGCGAGTTGGGCCGCGCGCTGTGCCGCATAGCCATGGCTGACGCCGTGGAAGCCTAGCCGGCGGATGCCCCACACCTTATACCACGACGCGGGCACGCCATAGGTCGAAGCGGCAAGCGGCATGTCCGCGTGATATGCCGAGTCGCTGATGATGAATTGCTCGACGCCGGGGAATGCTTCGTCGACCGCTTCGATGCCGGCCAACGCGATGGCGTTGTGCTCGGGTGCGAGAGGCAGCGCCGACGCGATCGCACGGCGCACCGCGCTCGACACGCGCGCGGGCGAGCGCTCGAACTGGCCGGTGTGCACGA
This sequence comes from Candidatus Eremiobacteraceae bacterium, assembly GCA_035314825.1. Lineage (NCBI taxonomy): Bacteria > Bacillati > Vulcanimicrobiota > Vulcanimicrobiia > Candidatus Eremiobacterales > Candidatus Eremiobacteraceae > Candidatus Eremiobacteraceae bacterium. Next base: position 20,124 of record DATFYX010000044.1, on the reverse strand, counting down.
TGCGATGAACGACGTGTTGCACCGCGGGTGGTTCGGGCGGCGCGCTCGCCTGCATCGCGCGCAGAAGTCGCGCCGGAGCCTCGAGCGCATTGTGCAACGAGGCCTGGCTCTCGGCGCTGCGCGCGTCGTTCCAGCGCGAGCTGATGCCGGCGCTGCCGGGCAGCCTGCGCCATGAAATCGCGCCCTCCCAGCGCGCCGGCTGCGGGTCGCGCGGCACCGCAGCGCCGAACTCGAACAGCGCCGCCTTGAAGCTGCTCGATCCCGCGTCGCACGCCAGATATGCCGCCGCCGCCGTCAGCCCGACGGCGTCATGCCGGCGCGGCATCGGTCCAGCGCCAATCGGCGATCTCGGGCATATCGACGCCGTGCTCGACGACATATTCCTTGTGCGCGGCGAGGCGGTCGTTGAAGAAGTCGGCGGCGCGCGCGGCTGCGGGACTGGACAGCTGAGCGCAGGCGATCGCGTCGAGCGCCAAGTGATAGCGGCTCATCCGGTTGCGAACGACCATGTCGAACGGCGTGGTGGTCGAGCCCTCTTCTATGTAGCCGCGTACGTGGAAACGCGCGGGGTCTGGCCGCCGATGGAGGAGCTCGTGGACGACGCGCGGGTATCCGTGGAAGGCGAACACGATCGGGAGCGCCGGTCCATACGCGCGCTCGAACGCGGCATCGTCCATGCCATGCGGATGTTCCGCGCGCGTCTCCAATGAGAACAAATCGATGATGTTGACGACGCGCGCGCGCAGCTCGGGCACATGACGGCGCAGCAGCCATACAGCCGCCATCGTCTCGAGCGTGGGCACGTCGCCCGCCGCGGCCAGGACCACCTGCGGATCGCCGCTGTGGTCGCTCGCCCATTCCCAGACCGACGCGCCGCGCGCGAGGTGCTCCTTGGCCTCATCCATCGACAGCCACACCGGCGCATCGTTCTTCGACGCGATGATGAGGTTGATGAAGTTGCGGCTGCGCAGGCAACGATCCGCGGCCACCACGAGGCAGTTGGCGTCCGGCGGCAGGTAGGCGCGCACGACAGCGGCCTTCTTGCTGACGAGATTGTCGATGAAGCCGGGCCCTTGATGCGAATACCCGTTGTGGTCTTGGCGCCACGCATGCGAGGTCAGCAAGATGTTGAGCGATGGCACGGGGCGGCGCCAGGCGATCTCACCTGCGGTCTTAAGCCACTTGGCGTGTTGCGCGACCATCGAATCGCAGATGGTCGCGAAGGCCTCGTAGCACGCGAACATCCCATGGCGCCCGGACAGCGTGTAGCCTTCCAGCCAACCCTCGCATGTGGTCTCGCTCAAGATCTCCAGCACGCGCCCATCGCGCGAGAGGAGCTCGTCAGACTCGACCAGCGGCCACATGAAGGCGCGGTCGGTGGCTTCGAAGACCGCCTGCAGCTTGTTGGACATCGTCTCATCCGGGCACGTCAAGCGGAAATTGCGCGCCTCGTGATTGAGCCGGAAGGTCTCGCGCAGGTAGGATCCCAGCATTTGCGTGGCCGACGCCTGCGGCGCGCCGCGCGCGTTCACGTCGACGGCGTGTGCGTCCGGATTGGGCAGCCGCAAGGCCGGCGCGTCAGCAGGGCCGCCGTTCGCGAACTCGTTCGCGCCCATGCACAGGTTGGCCGATGGGACCGCGGTCTGCAGATCGCTGTCCGGCGCGCCGCGCTCGTCGAACAGCTCCTGCGGCCGGTAGCTGCGCAGCCACGCCTCAAGCGCGCGCAGGTGCGCCGGTTTTTCGCGCGGATCCGGGATCGGCAGCTGGTGGGCGTGGAACGTGCCCTCGATCAGATGGCCGTCGAGCTCGTGCGGACCGGTCCACCCCTTGGGCGTACGCAGCACGATGAGCGGCCAGGCCGGCGGCGAAGTCGCCCGCATCTCTCTCGCGTCGGTCTGCAGCGAACGGATGCGCTCGTACGCCCAGTTCATCGCCGCCCACAGCTGCCGGTGCGCGTCGTCAGGATCGCTCGCCGTCACATGGCGCACGTCGTAGCCGCACCCGACGAAATACTGATGCAGCTCGAGGCCGGTCATGCGCGCGAAGATCGATGGCCCCGACAGTTTGTAGCCGTTGAGGTGCAGGATCGGCAGCACCGCGCCGGAGTCCGCTGGATCGAGGAACTTGTTGGATTGCCACGACGCTGCGAGCGGGCCGGTCTCGGCCTCGCCATCGCCGACGACGCAGGCGACGATGAGATCCGGGTTGTCGAAGGCGACGCCAAAGGCATGGCTGAGGCTGTAGCCGAGCTCGCCGCCTTCGTGCAGGGCGCCAGGCGTCATCGCACTGACGTGGCTTGGCAGTCCGCCGGGCCATGAGAAAGCGCGGCTGAGCCGGCACACGCCGTCGTACGTGCGCTCGAACTCCGGGTAGACGCGCGCGAGACTCCCCTCGAGGAATAGATTGGCGTAGATCGCCGGCGCGCCGTGACCAGGCCCGACGACCAGAACGATGCGCGCTCCGGTGTCTTGGATCAGCCGGTTGAGGTGGGCATAGACGAGATTGAGCCCGGGCTGCGTGCCCCAATGGCCCAGCAGCCGCTCCTTGATATGCTCGCGCAGCAGCGGCTCGCGCAGCAAGACGTTGTCTTTGAGATAGAGCTGAATCGCGCCGAGATAGTTCGCCGCCCGCCAATATCGGGCGAGCTGCTCCAACCGCGACGCGCTTGCCCGTTCGAGAAGCGGCATCATGACGACACAATCCTAGCGCAGGCGTCTGTCAACGCGGCGAAAGGGGTGTGAAGCCCCCCTTCACATCGGGGGGTCGTGGTCCGGGACGGCTAGGGAGAGCTTGGGTAGGGCAACTCGCCGGGCAGCCGCACGACGAAGCGGGCGCCGCTGGGTGCGGTCTCATCGAGGCTGATCGAGCCGCCTTGGGCTTCGACGAGTTGTTTGACGACGGAAAGTCCAAGCCCCGAACCGGCATGTGCGCGGGCAGCGGCACCGCGGAATCCGAGCTCGAAGACGCGTTGCGCCTCCGTCTCCGGCACGCCAGGGCCGGTATCGGAGATCGTGACCTGAAGCTCGTCGGCGCGGCGGCGGCAGTCGACGGAGACGCTGCCGCCCTGCGGCGTGAAGCGCACCGCGTTGATCAGCACGTTCTTGACGATCTGGCCGATGCGCGTCGGATCGCCCAAGAAGCGTTGGCACGCCGCGGCTGGATGGGGGCAGCGGAAGACCGACAGCGACACCTGCTTCTCGAGCGCGACCGCTTCTATCGACGCGAATTCGCGCTGCAGCAGATCGCACACGTTGATCTCCGACAGCGTGAGCGCGTGCTCGGCGCGTTTTTCGCTCAACGCCGGGTGCAGCACGCGCAGATCCTTGATCAGCTCTTCGAGGTGGTGCAGCGTCTGCACCACGCTTTCGAGCCGCTGTGCGGTCGGCGGCAGCTTGCCGTCGATGAACGCCTCGAGGTTGGCCTTGGCGACCGAGAGCTGGTTGCGCATCTCGTGGATCAGCTCGGAGAGGCGCTGGTCGTCGCGGTCGATCATGAAAGCTTCGCCATCTTGTATCCGACGCCGAACACGGTGACGACGTAGCGCGGCGTGGCCGGGTCGGCTTCGATCTTGTGGCGCAGATTCGCGACGTGCCGGTCGAGCGTGCGGTCGTAGATCTCCAGCTCGTCGCCCTTGATCTTGTCGAGCAGCTGCGCGCGCGTGAACGTGCGCCCGGGATTGGCGGCGAGCAGCTCGAGGATGCGGAACTCGGTCGGCGTGAGCGCGACGGACGCGCCGCGCACGCGCACCTCGTGCTCCTGGGGATCTATCTCGATATCGCCATTGCGGACGATGGCGGCCGGCTCCGTTTGCGCCTTGCCTTCGGCCGGCGGCGCGTGCACGCGGCGCAAGACCGCCTTGATGCGCGCCACCACTTCGCGCGGGCTGAAGGGCTTGGTGATGTAGTCGTCCGCGCCCAGCTCCAGGCCGACGACGCGGTCGACCTCTTCGCCGCGCGACGTCAGCATGATGATCGGGATCGTCGAGGTGGCCCGGATCTCGCGGAACGCCTCGTAGCCGCTCATGCCCGGAAGCTTGAGATCGAGCAGGATGAGGTCGGGTTTTTCGGTGGCGGCGACGCGCACGGCGCTCGGGCCGTCGTAGGCCTTGTGCACCACAAAGCCCTCGTCGCTGAGATAGCGTTCGAGGATCTCCACGATCTGCGGCTCATCGTCCACCAGGAGCACGGATGTCGTCGGACTCACAACGTTAGATATGCGTCCAACTCCCATGGGTGCACCTGCGTGCGGTAGGACTCCCATTCGGCGAGCTTCGCTTCCCGAAATCGGTGATAGGTATGATCTCCCAAGGTCGAGCGGACCAACGCGTCGGCATCGAGGGCGGCGATGGCCTCTTGCAGCGAAGCCGGCAGTTGTTCGACGCCCAGGCTCGCGCGCTCGTCCTCGCTCAGCTGCGCCAGATTCGTCTCGATCGGATCGCCCGGAACGAGTTTGCGGCGGATGCCGTCCAAGCCGGACTTGAGGATGCACGCGAGCGCCAGATACGGATTGCACGACGGGTCGGGCGAGCGCACTTCGATGCGCACGCCGTCGCGACCGGCGGGCACGCGCACGAGAGAGCTCTTGGCGCGCTGCGACCATTGGACGTACGAGGGCGCGTCGTATCCCGGTACGAGCCGCTTGTACGAGTTGACGGTCGGATCGGTGATCGCGGTGAAGCCGCGGGCGTGCGCGAGCAGCCCGCCGACGCATGCCAGCCCGGTCTCGCTCAAGTGCAACGGATCCGACGGATCGTAGAACGCATTGGCGCCGTCACGCGTCAGGTACTGCGCGATGTGCAGTCCGCTGCCGTCCTGGTTGAGCAGCGGTTTAGGCATGAACGTGGCGTGCAGGCCGTGGCGCGCCGCGACCGTCTTGACGACGACTCGCGCCGTGGCCAGGGCGTCGGCGAGCGACAGCGCGTCCGTGTACGCGAGATCGATCTCGTGCTGGCCGTGTGAGACCTCGTGATGGGTCGCGTCGACGCGGATGCCCATCTCTTCGAGCACGAGGCTGACGTCGCGCCGCGCCATGTCGCCTCGGTCGATGGGGCCGAGATCGAAGTAGGAGCCGCGATCGCTGGTGATCGTCGTCGGCTGGCCGGCGGCGTTAGGTTCGAACAGGAAGAACTCGAGCTCGGCGCTCGCGTGGGCGCCGAATCCCATCTCGGCGGCTTCGTCGACGACGCGGCGCAGCGCGCTGCGCGTGCAGCCCTCGAACGGCGAGCCGTCAGGATTACGCACGTCGCACATGAGACGCGCCTCCAGCGGCGCGCCGGGCATGCCCGGCAATACCGCGAAGGTGGCCGGGTCGGGGGCGAGGCACATATCGGATTCTTCGTGGCGGACGAATCCCTCGATGCACGAGCCGTCGAAGACGACCTTGCCGTCGAGCGCGAGCTCAAGCTCGCGCACCGGGATGGCGACGTTCTTGGTGACGCCGTGGATATCCGAGAACTGGAGGCGCACGAACGCGATGCCCAGCTCTTTGGCGCGGCGCGCGACGTCCTTCTTGCTCACGTCTCTTCGCGCTCCATGAGCCAGATGGCGAGCGCGGCGCGCAAGGACAGCTGGTCTTTCGGCGCGTGCAGATCGACTTTGAGGATCTGCGAGATCTGGTTGAGCCGATAGAAGATCGTGTGGCGGTGGACCGACAGCCGTTCGGCGGCCTCTTTGACGTTCTCGCCGATGTCGAAGTACAGGCGCAGCGTCTTGAGCAGTTCGGTCTTGTGCTTGCGGTCGTATTGGGTCAGCGGCGCGAGCTGCGCTTCGGCGAAACCTAAGAACGCCTCGCGCCCGCCGCCCGCGTGCAGCAGCGCGTAGACGCCGAGATCGGCATAGAGGGTGACTGATCCGCGCCCGTATAGGCGCCGACCGAGCGCCAGCGCGCGCCGGCCCTCTTCGAGCGATTGCGGACCTTCGAGGATGTCGGCGTGATACGCGCCGATGCCACAGCTGACGGAGCGCGCGGCTGCCAACGCGGGCACATCGCGCACCGCATTGGTCGCGGCTTGACGCGCGCGCGATACGTCGGAGGCGTGGCGCATCGGGAACAGCGCGACGACTTGGCCGGACGTGGGCGCGAGCGGGCATACGCCGTCCGCCGGCGCGAGCGCTTGCGCGACCGCGTCGCGCGCGACGCCCGGGGGTGCGCCCTCGACGTCGAACACCGCGCCGAGAAAAGCGGCCGGCAACGCGAGTCCGGCAGCGGCTGCATCTTCTTTGAGGGAGGCCGGATCGCTCCATTCGCCCGCCAGATAGCGTTCCCAGAACGCGCGCCGGGCTTGGGGCCGGCCGGCCCCGCGGCGCGACAGCTCGATGCCCGCCGTGCTGGCGACCAGGCGCACCCCAGCCGCGGCGAGCGCCGCAGGCTTGGTGCGCGAGAACAGCGTCACATAGCCGGCCGGTCCGTCGCCGTCGCCGCCCGCGGACGGCAATGGCGCGCACAGCGCGTGCAGCCCTTGGTCGAGCGCAGCGCGGGCAGTACGTCCGTTCGCGCCTTTCGCAGGCTTGTACCATTGCGCGAACGACGCGGGGACGGTGCCGGTGCCGCGAGATTGCGCCACTGCGAGATTGCGCCACTGATCGTCCTCGATAAGGACGGCGCCATGCGCGGCGTCAGCCAGCGCCTGCGCGAGCGCCTTGAGCCCTCCGCCGCCGGCGACGATTCCCGCCGCGCGTTCTCCGAGCTCGGCGAGCTCCTCTGCGGTCACGTCCGTCAGCCGCCCGGCGCGCTGTGGTGTTTGGAGCGCGACTTGCCGACACGCGGGATCATCTTGCGCAGCCGTTCCGGCAGCAGTACGTCGATCACGTCGTCGACGGTGATGATGCCGCGCATGATGCCGGCGTCGTCGACGACCGGTACGGCGACGAAGTCGTAGCGCGCGATCGTGGTCGCGACCTCTTCGCGCGACGCGTCGACGGCGACGGTGACGACATCGGTGTTCATCACTCCGGTGATGGGCGCATCGGGCGGCGACTTGAGCAGGTCGCGCAGCGAGAGCACGCCCAAGATGTGCTCGTGCTCGTTGAGCACGTAGATATAGTAGACGAGCTCCGCATCTTCGGCCGCGTTGCGGATGTGCTCGAAGGTCTGCGCGACCGTCACGCCGAGCGGCACCGAGAGATACTCGGTCGTCATGATGCCGCCGGCGGTGTCCTCGTCGTGGCCGAGCAGCTCGCGCACGTCCTGCGCCTCTTGCGGCTGCATGAGCCCGAGCAGCTGCTGCTGCACTTCGGGCTCGACTTCGCCCAGCAGATCCGCCGCGTCGTCCGACGACATGTTCTCGATGATGTCGGCGGCGCGATCTGGTTGCAGGTCCTCGAGGATCGAGAGCTGCGTGTCGACGTCGAGCTGCTCGAGCGCTTCGGCCGCGGTGTCCTCGGGCAGAGAGCTGAGCAGCGATGCCTGATCTTTGGTGTTGAGGTCCTCGATGATCGCGGCAAGGTCGGCAGGATGGATGCGTTCGATGCGGTCGTGCGGGAGCCGCAGGCGCACCGCGTCCCCGGGTCCGACGCTCGAAAGCGGCGCAACCGCATCCCACGAGATCAGCGCTTGGCGCAGGCCCGGACGCGAGGCTCGTTCGAGCCAGCGCCGGCCGAGCGCGTGCAGCCCGAGGCGGCGCAGCAGGCCCGCCAGACCGACGTCGACCGCGATGAGCCGCAGGTGTTCGCCGGTCGGCACCAGCTTGAGGTCGTTGACGCGCACGACCTTGCGCCCATCGACGTCGAGTATCTGCTTGTCGAGCAGCTCGCGATTGAGCAGCAGCTCATCGTCCGCCGACGGTGCGTACGCTTTGTCGTGCGGCGCCTGATTGAGGATGATCGCCTTGTCCGACATCGTACGGACGGCGCTAAAAGGCGCGTAGCGGATGATGCCGTCGCGGCATTTGACGTAGATGCCGGTGACGGGCGGAAAGCTCTCGCGGCCGTCGACCACCAGGTCCTGCACGCTGCCGATGGGCATGGAGGAGCCGTCGGTCCACAACTCGATCGATCGCCCGGTAAGCTCGCTGACAAAAGCTTCCTGCAGCTCCAAGAAAGGCGCCCTCCACAGGCCATTGTAAGGGGACGCTCGCGCGCGCGTCAACCTTCAGATGTTATGTAGCGGTCGAATTCATTCGACCGTTGTAGCGGTCGAGTTCATCCGGCCATATGGAGCGGTCGAGTCTATTCGACCGTCCTGGTCTAGGCCTCGCGGATAGACCGGTCGAGCACGGCGACGGCGTGATCGATCTGCTCGCGGTCGACGACGAGCGCGGGAGTGAAGCGGATCGCCGAGAAGCCGCACGGCAAGACCATGAGGCCGTGCACGAAACAACGGCCGACGACGCGGTCGCGGAGATCTGGGTCGGGCGTGCGCGACGCGCGATCGGTGACGAAATCGATCGCCAACATAAGGCCCTTGCCGCGCACGTCGCCGATCGACTCGTGCTGCAGCTGCAGTTCGCGCAGGCGTCCGATGAAGTATTCGCCCAGCTCCGCGGCGCGCTCGACCAGGTGCTCCGATTCGAAGACCTCGAGCGTCGCGCCGGCAGCCGCCAGCGCGATGCCGTTGCCGCCGAAGGTGTTCGAATGGGCGCCCTGGACGCCGAAGTCGAGATCGGCGTCGAGCACTTGCGCCGCCACCGCCACGCCGGAGCCGAGCGCTTTGCCGAGCGACGTGCAGTTGGCGGTCACTCCGTGGTGCTCGATCGCGAACATTTTGCCGGTCTTGCCCATGCCGGCCTGCACTTCGTCGTCGACGTACGGGATGCCGTGGCGCGCCGCGATGTCGCGGACGATCTGGATGAACTCCGGCGGCGGCACGATGTAGCCGCCCTCGCCCTGGATCGGCTCGACGAAGATCGCCGACACCTCGTCCGGCGGGATGAGCTGTTTGAAGTACAGCTCCTCGAGGATGCGCGCGCACCAGATATCGCAGTTCGGATACGACATCTTGTACGGGCAGCGGTAGCACGTGGCGTACGGCAGATGATGCACGTCGGGGATGTTCGAGGTGAAGCGCGCGCGCTGCGCGAGCTTGCTCGCGGTGAGCGAGTTCGCGCCCATCGTGCGGCCGTGGAACGCGCCGATGAAGCCGATGAGGCGCTTGCGCGTCGGGTTGTTCCAGCGCGTCGCCTTGATCGCGGCTTCATTCGCCTCCGTGCCGCTGTTGCACATGAAGACTTTCTTGGCGCCGATGCCCGGCACGAGCGCGGCCAGCCGCTCGACCACGCGCGCTTGCAGCGGCGAATAGAAATCCGGGCTGTTGATGAACAGCCACGATTCCGCTTGCTCGCTGATCGCCTTGACGATCGAAGGATGGCAATGTCCGGTCGCGGTCACCATGCCGCTGGTGAAATCCAGGAACACGTTGCCGTCGACGTCCTCGACCATCAGGCCACGGGCGTGCTTGACGACGATCGGCGCGGTCTTAGTGCCGGTCGTGTCGAGACGCCGCTCGGTACCGACGACTTCCGCGCCGATCGGCCCTGGCAGGTCGTAGGTCGGGATGGTGCGCTTGGTCTCTTTCAGCACTACCCGACATATTTCCACGTGGTGAATGATGAACCTTGTCCGCGCTCGAAGCGGCTCGCATGGCGTGGACCGAACGGCTTACGCTTGCCGAGCGCGCCGCGCGTGAGGCCGGCGAATTGCTCCGGACCAAATTCGGACGCCACCTTCAGATACGCTCGAAGGGCGTTCGTTCGAACTTGGTGACCGATGCCGATACGGAGTCGGAGACGCTCATCCGCGCGATGATCGCGCGCCGTTTTCCGGGCGACGCGGTGCTCGGAGAAGAAGAGGGCCAGAGCGGTTCGAGCGGCGAGCGCTGGATCATCGATCCGCTCGACGGCACGACCAATTTCACGCACGGCTATCCGTGTTTCGCCGTCTCGATCGCATTCGAGGTGGATGGCGTGGTCGTCGTCGGCGTCGTGTACGACCCGCTGCGCGACGAGCTGTTCGTCGCCGAGCGCGGCAAGGGTGCGCGCTGCAACGGCGCCGACATCTCGGTCTCGAAAGTCGCCGAGCTGCGCGACGGTCTGCTGGTCACCGGGTTTGCCCCGTTCTCGGGCGGAGAGCCGCCCAACCTCGCGTTGTTTCGCGAGTTCACGCAGCGCGCGCAAGCCTTGCGCCGCGACGGGTCGGCGGCGCTCGATCTGTGCTACGTCGCGGCCGGCCGGTTCGACGGTTTCTGGGAGTCTGATCTTCATCCATGGGATGTGGCCGCCGGTGCGCTGATCGTGGAGCAAGCGGGCGGCAGCGTCAGCGACTATCGCGGTACGCCGTTCAGACTCGATGGCCGGCCGATCGTGGCGAGCAACGGCGCGATCCACGACGACATGATCGCCGTGCTCAAGGACATGGCGTGATGGAGCGGTCGAATTCATTCGACCGTCCCCAGGCGTGCGCGACCTGGCGCGAGGCGTTCGATCTCGGGCCGCAAGAACACATCGCGCTCGTCGGCGGCGGGGGAAAGACGACGACGTTGTGGTCGCTCGGGCACGAACTTGGGGCGCTGGGACCGACGATCGTGACGACGACGACCAAAGCCGGTGCGCCGCCCGATGACGTGCCGCTGGTGGCTTGGGAGCGCGCGCTGCCCGACCGGTCGCTGCACGAGATCGTGGCCGCTGCGTTCGCGCGCGGTCCGCTGATCGCGGTCGGGTCGGGCGTGCGCGACGGGCGCTTGCGCGCGGTCACGCCCGAGATAGCCGACGAGTTGTTCTTCCGCTGCGGCGCGCGCTACGTCGTCAACGAGGCGGACGGCGCGCGCATGAAACCGTTCAAAGCCCCCGCCGAGCACGAACCGGTGTTGGCGTCGACGACGACGTTGATGGTCGTGGTGGTGGGGATCGACGCGCTCGGCGCGCCGATCGACGACGAGCATCTTCACCGCCCCGAGCGGATCATCGCGCTGAGCGGGGCGAACGCCGGGCAGGCGCTCGAAGCGGCGCACGTCGCGGCGGTCGTGCGCGAATATGAGGCGCGCTGCGAGGACGTCGACGAGGCCGCCCGCTTCGCAGTGCTTATCAATAAGGTAGAGAGCGGACCGGACGATCCCCGGGTGGCGGCGCTGGCGGCACAGCTGCGCGACGTCGAACTGAGCACACTGGTGGCCGCGTCACAAGCCGGGACGACGCGGCGCTGGAGGCTGCGCTGACACCGCGCATCGGCTGCGTCGTTCTCGCGGCGGGCGCGGGCCGCCGATTCGGCGGCGGCAAGCTGCGCGCGCGCTTGCACGGCACGCCGCTGCTGCAAGCGGCGATCGACGCAGCGTGCGGCTCGGGCGCATTGGCGTGCACGCTCGTCGTCGGCGCTGACGCGGCCCACGTCCTGGCCGCGGTGGACACGCGACGCTGCCGCGTGGCCATCAATCCGAAGTGGAAGACCGGGTTGGCGTCGTCGCTCCGCTGCGGTCTGCGCGCGCACGCCGGCGACGACGCGTGTATCATCATGCTCGGCGATCAGCCCCTGGTCACGTCAGCAGACTTGGATCATCTCATCGCCGTATGGAGCGGTCGAATTTATTCGACCGCCTCGACCCGTCGCGGCGCGGCTCCGATCGTCGCGCTGCGCGCCGGCGACGTCTGGGGCGCGCCGGTGCTGTTCCCGCGCCGCGATTTCGCGGCGCTCTTGCGCCTGACGGGCGACGCCGGCGCCAAGCGTCACGCCGCACAGCACCGCGATCGGCTCGCGTTCGTGGACGCGCGCGACGCGCGCGCGTTTGAGGACGTGGACACACCTGAGGACCTTACGCGTCTGAACGGACGCGGAACTCGACGAACTCGCCGCTAGCCGACGCTTTGGTCTCGTCGACCTCGCGCACGTTGGCGCCGGACGGCCCATGCTGGCACCACGAGCGGAACACCGAAAGCGAATCTGCGCTGCCCTCGGCGATGACTTCGATGCTGCCGTCGTGGCGATTGCGGATCCAGCCGGTCAGTCCGAGATCGCGCGCCTGCTCGACCGCGCTCGCCCGGTAGAAGACGCCTTGCACCCGCCCGCGGATGCGCAGATGCACCCGGGGCATCAGGAGGGAGTGGGATTCGAACCCACGAGACCTTTCGGCCTAACAGCTTTCAAGGCTGCCGCATTCAACCGCTCTGCCACCCCTCCGCTCCTCACCCATCAGCGCCGGACATCCGAAGACGGAACGCCACCCCGCATTCTGCCCGCGCTTGCGACTCGCCTACGCGGGGCCGGACCTCACGTCTTGTCGGCGGGTTTGAACGCGAGCGCAAGCGAGTTGATGCAATAACGTTGTCCGGTCGGCCTAGGGCCGTCATCGAAGACGTGGCCCAGATGCGAACCGCAGCGCTTGCAGCGCACCTCGACGCGATGCATCCCGTGGCTGTCATCGTCGATCAGCGTGACGTTGGCAGTGTTCGCCGGCTCGGTGAAGCTCGGCCAGCCGCTGCCCGAATCGAATTTCGTGCCCGAGGCGAACAGCTCGTTGCCGCACGCGGCACACTCGTACACGCCGCTGGCCTTGTTGTGCAGCAGCGCGCCGGTGAACGGCCGCTCGGTTCCCGACCGGCGCAGCACCTCGAACTGCTCGGGCGTAAGCTCCCGTTGCCACTCCTCGTCGGTCTTCTTAATGTCTTCCATTAGGTTCTCCAATCTGGCGCTCATTCTGGCGCGCTCGGCGTGTCCTATAACTAAAGGTAGCATGAGTAGGCGATCGCGAGGGTTCACGCTCATCGAACTGATGGTGGTGATCGCCATTCTGGCGATCCTCGCAGCCATCCTCATACCGAACTTCATCCACGCGCGCGTCGAGTCTCAGACGGTCGCGTGTGAGGGCAACCTCAAGCACATCGCGACCGCGCTCGAAGAGTATGCCGTGGACCATAACGGGCAGTATCCCGGGGCCGGCGGCGCGGTCGATGCGAACCTGTTCGGCGGCGCCAACAACCCGTACATGTCCAACACGCCCGCCGATCCCGCCGGCGGCGGATATCGGTACGTCACGCCTGGGAACGGCGTATGCGTGGCCTCGGACGCCTATAAGGTCGTCGACGGCGACATGCATGAGACCGACACGCTCGCGAACCTGCCCGACTACAACGGTGCGACCACCGGCATCCGCTATTGCCAAAGCTCCGGACTGCACGCGGCGCTGATCGGACAGTAGCCTAGCGCTGGCCGGCGACGCCTACGACACCGACGCCGGCGATATATACGACGTACTTGCAACCCTGATCGCACGGCGGGCCGTTGGCCCCGCGCGGCAGCAAGCCCATCGTCGTCGAATCCATCGAACCGTCATCCCACACTTCGTAACTGCCCCCCGACTGCAGCGTCGCCGGGTGATGGTAGTCGTAGGCCCCCGTATTGTCGCCGCCCGGCACGACGGGCAGCTTCGCCAGATAGGTCGGCACCAATTGCGGCAGGTTGTCGGGATACGTGCCGTTGTGGTCCACGGCGTATCGTTCGAGCGCGGCGGCGATAGTCTTGAGATTGTTCTCGTCGGCGACGAGCGTGCTCTCGGCGCGCGCGTGGATGAAGTTGGGGATAAGGATCGCCGCGACGAGCCCGAACACCGGTAACGCCAAGAAGCACACCGCGGCCACGATCAGCAAGACGATCAGCCACGACGGCATACCTTTGGACGGCGCCGGCGCGCTTTGCAGCCCCGTCGCCGCGCCGCATTTCGGACAGAAGTTGGCGTTCTCGGGCAGCGGGGTGCCGCAATTGGCGCATGGCGTCGTCATGATGGTCTCTTCGTGCAGGTGCGATCGGACAGCCCTGAATCGGTCTTGATGAGCCAGGTGCCGTCGGGTTGCTGCTGCCAGATCGTCAGATAGCGCCCGGTGAGGACGACCGCCGGTTTGCCGGGCGCTTTGAGCGTGAACGAATAGCTTCCCATCTCGTAGCCGATCGAGTCCTCGACGACGAGATCCTCCGTGGTGATCGTGCCCTTGAGCAGGGACGAAGTCGCGAAGGCCTTGGCCTGCGCCGCCTCGATCGCGGCGCGGCCGCGGGTGATCGTGCCGTCGTCGGAGATCGATGCTGCATCGGGAGTGTAGAGCATCGCAAAGGCGTGCGCGTCGCCGTGCTGCCATGTCGAGATATAGGCCGCGTTGCCGGCGTCGATCGCCTTTTGGGCGGCGGCCTTGTGTGCCGCCGCTGCAGCTTGCGCGGCGCTCGGCGGCGCCCCAGTCGGCGCGCTGGCCACGAGCACGGCGGCGAGAATGATCGGGATCATGCGGGCACCTCCGGTTTGCGCGCGGCGATGATGGCGAAACAGGCGCGCAACGAGCGGACGCGGTCGCCGTCGGATTCGATCCTGAAGAACTGGGCGCAGCGCTCCGGAGCTGCGAGCAGCCAGCGTTCCAGCGCGTCGCGCTGGTCTGCCGGCATGCTCGCACGCGCTGTCCAGTCCGCGAAATCGTACGATCCGCGCTCGATCTCTTCCACCAGCTCGACGCGCATGCCCGCGGCCTCGATCCACCCTTGCCATTCCCGTGCGGTGTAGGCGCGCACGTGGCTCTGATCGCGCCACATCTCGAACCGGTTGACGAACTCGTCGAGCTGCGGGTCGTCAGGCGCCATCTGGTCGTCGAGCAAGAAGCGGCCGCCCGGACGCAGCACGCGCGCGACTTCGTGGACGAACGCGACCGGATCGGCGAAGTGATGCGGCGCCACGCGGCAGGTCACGAGATCAAAGCTGGCGTCGTCGAACGGCAGCGCCTCGGCTTGCGCCTGGACGAAGCGCACGTTGCCCACGCCGCGTTTCGCGGCAAGCTCCTGCGCGACTTCGAGCATGCGCGGCGTGAGATCGCTGGCGACGACCTCGGCGACGTGCGGCGCGAAGGCGAGCGCGGTATGGCCGGCGCCAGTCGCGATGTCGAGCACGCGCTCGCGCCCGCCTGGCTGCGCGAGCTCCACCAGCCGGGCCAGGTCGTCGCCGTTTGCATGGCGCGCGCTATCGACGTAGCGCTCCGCGGTCGCGGAGAACTGCGCGCTCGCCTTTGCCTGGATCTCCCGCCTATCCACAGGTTCCAAAACGCATGCTCGTTTGCCGCGCCGCCAGGGAACCACCTTCGCGGTCCCGCGTGACGCGACTAAAATCGCGTTTTTCACTGCGCCCACGAAGGCCGGGCGGGGCCTGGAGCCAAACTACGCGCCCGGCACGCTTTGCATGTTGCAGGCGGCGTGCGCCCGTCTGCGCCGCCGGACGTCGCACCTCGGAGGTAGTTTTCGTGTCGGAAGATCCCACCGCTCCGCAAGCACCAAAAGACCCTGAGGAGATGGGCCGCCGCCGATTCATGGCGCAAGCGACGGTCGCCATCGGCGGCTTCGTCAGCCTGGGCCTGGCGATTCCGCTCGTGACCGCGCTTGTGCCCAGACCGGAGCTGCTCAACGCCAACAAGGGCTGGTCGCCCTTGTCCCCTGACGAGTTCAACGCGCTCAAAGCGAGCATCGATAAGCCCGTCAAGATCCACTTCACGAAGAAGAACGTCGTCGACGGATACCTGGTCAGCGATAACGATTACTACGTCTGGGGCATCCACATGAACGCCGACGAGGAGCGCCAGTTCCGCGAGCAGCGGCCGGATCTGTTCGATCCAGCATCGCGCGGCGACGTGTCGTTCGACGTCGGCGTGCTGGGCTTCGTCGTGTTCAGCTCGGTCTGCCCGCACCTGCAGTGCAAGTTCGATTGGGACGACGGCCTCAAAGCCTTTCTGTGCCCGTGCCACGGTTCGCAGTTCAGCAAGCTCGGCGTGCACATGAAGAAGCCAGACGGCTCGTACATCGGTCCGGCGCCGCGCGGACTCGATCCCGTGCCGTTCCGCACGCAGGACGGAATGGCTGAAGTCGAGTGGGTGAAGTACTTCGCCAATGTGCCTTATCGCATGATCGTCTCGTACTCGTAAGGGAGCGCCGGACATGTTAGCTTGGATCGAACAACGCACCGGTCTGGTCTCGGCGCTCAAGGCGGCCCTCACCGAGGACATACCCGGCGGTGCCAGCTACTGGTACGTCTTCGGCAGCGTGACGCTCATCTTGCTGACGATGCAGATCGTGACCGGTATCTTCCTCACGTTCTACTATGCGCCGTCGTCGGTCACCGCTTGGGAATCGACCAGATTCATCTACGAGCATGTGACGTTCGGCCAGTTCATGATCAGCCTGCACGACTGGGGGGCGTCGGCGATGATCATCCTGGTGACGCTCCACTTGCTGCAAGTCCTGGTGTTCGGGGCCTACAAGCGCCCGCGCGAGATCCAGTGGGTGGTCGGCGTCACGCTGTTCTTCTTCACGCTCATCCTCGGCTTCACCGGATACCTGCTGCCCTGGGATCTCAATGCGTACTACGCGACCCAGGTCGGCATCAATATCGCCGCCACCGTGCCCGTCATCGGTCCGCAGATCGCGAGCTTCCTCAACGACGGTTCGACGCTCGGCACGCTGACCGTCGGCCGCTTCTTCGGCATCCACGTCTGGATGACGCCCGCGTTGCTCGTGGGGCTAGTCGGTCTTCACCTGTTCATCTTCCGGCACAACGGTCCGGCAGGTCCGGCGCAGGACGAGAAGCCGAAGACTGTCGGGTATTTCTATCCCGAGCAGATCTTTATGGATTCTATCATCGCGTTCACCGCGTTCCTGGTCATCGTTGGGCTCGCCATCTTCATGCCGACGCCGCTGCTGCCGAAAGCCGATCCGAACTTTGGCGGCTTCATCCCGGCACCGGCGTGGTATTTCTACTCGCTCTACGGCATCTTGCGGCTCGCGCCCGCGGGCGTCCTCACGCTGGTCGCGACGGTCGTCCTGCCCGGCGTGTTTTCGCTCGTGCTCTTACTGCTGCCGTGGATCGACCGCAATCCGAGCCGGGCGATCGCCAAACGGCCGTTCATGATGGGCGTCACCGCGTTGACGATCATCACGATCGTCGGACTGAGCATGTACTCGGCCAAGGCGATCGATGCGGAGCGCAAAGCAAGTCCAGCTGGTTTGACGCCGGTCGCCGGGCTCGGTGCGATGCCGGCGACGCCGTCACCGTCGCCCGGTGCGAGCGCCGCGGCGGGCCCTGACGGCTCTGCCGTCTACGGCACCAATTGCGCGAGCTGTCACGGCGCGAGCGGCCAAGGCCTTGCCGGCGCGTTTCCGGCGCTGGCCGGCAATCCGGCGGTGACAGGTGATGCCGGCGCCGTCATCGGCATCGTCGCGAACGGCCTGCACGGCCAGATCAAGGTCAACGGCCAGACGTTCAACGGCGCCATGCCCTCGTGGCACGGCAAGCTGACCGATGCGCAGATCGCAGCGGTGATCACCTACATCCGCACGTCGTGGGGCAACAAAGCTTCGCCCGTCACGGAAGCACAGGTCAAGGGGCACAAGTAGCTTCGGAGCGTATCGGCGGCGGCTAGCCGCCGATATGCGACATCTCGACCTTCGGTAGCTGGGCCGTTTCGTTCGTCCGCAGTTCTGAATACCGGTCGTCGCGCGCGCGCCACACACCGCCGATGAAGTCCGCGACCTCGGCATCGCCCGCACCGCCGCGCAGCAGGCCGCGCAGGTCGCGCCCGGCGGCCGCGAAGAGACACGTGTACAGCAGCCCTTCAGATGATAGCCGCGCGCGCGAGCAGTCGCCGCAGAACGGCTGCGTGACCGACGCGATGACGCCGATCTCGCCGGCTCCGTCCCTATACCGATAGCGATTGGCCACCTCGCCGGGATAGTTCGGCGCCAGCGGCTCGAGCGGGAAGACCGCGTCGATCGCGCGCACGACCTCGGCGGCAGGTACGACGTCGTCCAGCCGCCAGCCGTTGGTCGTGCCCACATCCATGTACTCGATGAAGCGCGCGATGTGCCCGCTGCCGCGGAAATGAGCGGCCAGCGGCACGATACCGCCATCGTTGAGGCCGCGCTTGACCACGACGTTGATCTTGATCGGCCCCAATCCGGCTGCCGCAGCCGCATCGATGCCGTCGAGCACGCGCTGCACCGGCACGTCGACGTCGTTCATCGCGCGGAAGACCGCGTCGTCCAACGAATCGAGGCTCACGCTCACGCGCTGTAGTCCCGCGCTCTTGAGCGCGGGCGCCAACTTCGCCAGGAGCGCGCCGTTGGTCGTCAGCGTCAGGTCGCGGATGCCGGGTATCGGCGCGAGCATGGTGATCAGCGTGGGAAGATCGCGGCGCAACAGCGGTTCGCCGCCGGTGAGGCGCAGCTTCTCGACGCCCAGGCCCGCAAAGATGCGCGCAAGGCGGGCGATCTCCTCAAACGTCAACAGCTGGGCGGCGGGCAAGAAATGGAAATCGCGGCCGAAGAACTCCTTCGGCATGCAATAGGTGCAGCGGAAGTTGCAGCGGTCTGTGACGGAGATGCGCAGGTCGCGCAGGGGGCGGGACCTGGTGTCGGTCGTGGCTGTCATGATTTGCGCCGGGGTACGTTCGGCGCACCGCCGCGCGGCTCCGCCAGGCTTGTGCGCGGCGACGCCGAAACCGGACCGGACACGGGAGTCCCCGCGTAGCGCGGACTGAGAGGGCAGGTCGAAACGACCGCCGACCGTTGGAACCTGATCCGGGTCATTCCGGCGAAGGGAGCGATAGATGAGCCTCACCCTCGAACCCCACGCCGTGGCGTCCAGCCACAAGATCTACGCGGACGGACCGCACGGCATCCGCGTTCCGATGCGCCAGATCCACCTGACCGACGGCAGCGATATCCGCGTCTACGACACGAGCGGCCTGCACAGCGATCCCGGCTTGCAAGTCGACGTGCGCGCGGGCCTGCCCAAGCTGCGCGCACCCTGGATCGCCATGCGCGGCGACAGCGAGGAGCTGGCGGGCCCGACGTCCGCGTACCGCCGCGAGCGCGACGCCGATGCGACGCTCGACGCCATCCGCTTCGAGCGCTCCGTCAAACCTCGGCGCGCCAAAGCGGGCGCGAACGTCACGCAGATGCACTACGCGCGCCGCGGCGAGATCACGCCCGAGATGGAGTTCATCGCGCTGCGCGAGGGCGTTGCCGCGGAGTTGGTGCGCGACGAGGTCGCGCGCGGCCGCGCCATCATCCCCGCCAACATCAACCATCCCGAATCCGAGCCCATGATCATCGGGCGCAATTTCCTGGTGAAGATCAACGCCAACATCGGCAACTCCGCCGTCAGCTCGTCGATCGAAGAAGAGGTCGAGAAGATGACCTGGGCGACGCGTTGGGGCGCCGACACCGTCATGGATCTGTCGACCGGCAAGAACATCCACGAGACGCGCGAGTGGATCTTGCGCAACTCGCCGGTGCCGATCGGCACCGTGCCCATCTACCAAGCGCTCGAGAAGGTGCGCGGCAAGGTCGAGGATCTGAGCTGGGAGGTCTATCGCGACACGCTCATCGAGCAGGCCGAGCAAGGCGTCGATTATTTCACCATCCACGCCGGCGTGCTGCTGCGCTACGTGCCGCTGACCGCCAAGCGCGTGACCGGCATCGTGTCGCGCGGCGGCTCGATCATGGCGCAGTGGTGCCTGCTGCACCATCGTGAGAACTTCTTGTACACGCGCTTCGAAGAGATCTGCGAGATCATGAAGGCGTACGACGTCTCATTCTCGCTCGGCGACGGACTGCGTCCGGGCTGCGGCGCGGACGCCAACGACGAGGCGCAGTTCGGCGAGCTCGAGGCCCTTGGCGAGCTGACCAAGATCGCGTGGGCGCACGACGTGCAGGTCATGATCGAAGGCCCGGGCCACGTGCGCATGCATCAGATCAAGGAGAACATGGAGCGCCAGCTCGCGGTCTGCCACGAGGCGCCGTTCTACACGCTCGGCCCGCTGGTCACCGACATCGCGCCCGGTTACGACCACATCACCAGCGCCATCGGTGCCGCGATGATCGGCTGGTACGGCACCGCGATGCTGTGCTACGTCACGCCCAAAGAACATCTCGGCTTGCCCAATAAGAAAGACGTCAAGGATGGCGTCATCGCGTACAAGATCGCAGCGCATGCCGCCGACCTCGCCAAGGGGCACCCGGGCGCGCACGAGTGGGATGACGTGCTTTCCAAAGCGCGTTTCGAGTTCCGTTGGGAGGATCAGTTCGAGCTGTCGCTCGATCCGACCACGGCGCGCGAATTCCACGACGAGACGCTGCCCGCGCAAGCGGCCAAGGTGGCGCACTTCTGTTCGATGTGCGGGCC
>DATFYX010000043.1 GCA_035314825.1 Candidatus Eremiobacteraceae bacterium | reverse complement strand
GCGACCATCGCCTGCGCACACGGACACGCGGTGATCCCCTCGGCCTCGACGCCGAGCAAGCTGCGCGAAAAATCTACGGCCGCAACGGCCTTGGCGAGCACCGTGTAATACTCGTTGGTCGGTATGCCGCTCGCCGGCGTGTGCCGCGGCAGCGCGAACTCCGCGCGCAGATCCACGTGTGCGATCTCCGCGCGCTGGCTTGCGACCACCCGTTGCGCGACGGCGAGCGCGAGCGACTCCACCCGCGCGCCGGGCTGGCCGGCGAGATCAGAGAGCGCGTCCTCGAGATCCTGGGAAAAGCGCGACATGTGCACGCCGCTGTGCGCAGCGTCGAGGTCCGCGAAGATGTCCAGCGTCGCGATCGCACTCTGACGCCCGGCGGGCAGCGCCAACGAGATCGTGGTTTTCACGCCGGTGATGCCTGCGCGGTTGAGCGACAGTGGCACCTGCGGACGCATCTCTTGCACGTCGCGCCGGATGCGCGCGACGAGGTCTCCATCCAAGCGGCGCACGCCCGACATGTCCGCAGCGGCGGCAAGTGCGCGCACGGTCCGCCCCGACACCGGCTCAGTCGCATCGGGCGCGACATCGCGCAACGGCGCGAGGACGAAGGCGCGCTCGGCCATGCGCGCATGGGGTATGGTCAACTCCTCATCGCGCATGACGAGATCGTCATAGAGCAGGATGTCGAGGTCGATGGCGCGCGGACCCATCGGGAACGACGCGGCGCGCCCGACGCGGCGCTCGATCGACGCGAGCGCAGCCCGCAGCTCGCGTGGGGCGAGCGCGGTGTGTCCCGTGCACGCGCAGTTCAGAAAATCCGGCTGCTGCGCAAATCCGACGGGCGCAGTTTCATACACAGGCGAGATCCGCTCGATGTGGATAACTTCTCTCAGCAATGCGAGGGCGCGCGAGAGATTAGCCTGCCGGTCTCCTAGATTCGAGCCCAGACCGATCGCGACGAAGTGCGAAGATTCCGACATGCGAGAGTCTTCTTGAGAACTTCACGGATTTCCGGCGGCATTCGCCTTGACACTCTAGTGACGTCGGCGTATCATGCGCTTAAGCCTCAAGGGGCCCGCTCTATAGCGTACCGATCGGCGAGCGGACGGCGTGAGCACCGACCGCATCCGGATTGTGTAACCCGGGCGTAGCGATTGGGCATGACCTGATCAAGCGAAAGCCGATGCGACTCCCGCCTTCACCGGCGGGCTCCAGTACAGCGAAGACCGAGAGCCCTTGGGGCTTTTTCTTTTCCCCTAAACGTCTAGGTCGCAAAAGAAGCGGAATCGGCGCAAAACGTCGAACACCTGTGCACCTAGTCAAGAAGCGGCCGCTTCCGCGGCCGGTGGAGAAATTATAGATATATGTCAATGTGGGAACCGTTCACCGAGCGCGCGCGCCGCAGCATCGTGCTGGCCCAAGAAGAAGCGCAGCGGCTCGGCAACAACTATATAGGAACGGAACACATCCTGCTCGGCATCATCAGCGAAGGCGAGAGCCTTGCCGCCAAAGTGTTGGAAACTCTAGGAGTCAACCTGGCGAAGGTTCGGGCCGAAGTCGAGGCGATCGTCGGGCGCGGTGGCCAAACCGTGCAGCAGGAGATGGTGTTCACCCCGCGGGCCAAGCGCGTCATCGAACTGGCCTTCGAAGAGGCGCGTCAGCTCAACCACAATTACATCGGCACCGAGCACTTGCTGCTCGGCCTGATCCGCGAAGGCGAGGGCGTCGCCGCGCGCGTGCTTACCAACCTGGGTGTCGACCCGGCCAAGGTGCGCGTGCAGACCACCTCGCTGCTGGGCGCCGAGACGCAGACCCAGACCGCCTCGAAAGGCAAGAGCAAGACGCCGACGCTCGACGCGTACGGCCGCGACCTCACGCAGCTCGCCCGCGAGGGCAAGCTCGACCCGGTCATCGGCCGCAATACCGAGATCGAACGCGTCGTGCAGATCCTCTCGCGCCGCACCAAGAACAATCCCGCGCTCATCGGGGAGCCCGGCGTCGGCAAGACCGCGATCGCCGAGGGCTTGGCCCAGCGCGTCATCAACGGCGACGTGCCCGAGTTGCTGCGCGACAAGCGCGTCATCACGCTCGATCTGGCGGGTCTGGTCGCCGGCACGAAATACCGCGGCGAGTTCGAAGAGCGCATGAAGCGCGTCATGGACGAGATCCGCGGTGCAAGCGGCGAGATCATCCTGTTCATCGACGAGCTCCACACGCTGGTCGGAGCCGGCGCTGCCGAAGGCGCGATCGACGCGTCCAACATCATCAAACCGGCGCTGGCGCGCGGCGAACTGCAATGCATCGGCGCCACGACGCTCAACGAGTTCCGCAAGCACATCGAAAAGGACTCGGCGCTCGAACGCCGCTTCCAGTCGATCATGGTCGGCGAGCCCTCGGTCGACGAGACCGTCGAGATCCTCAAGGGCCTGCGCGACCGCTACGAAGCGCACCATCGCGTCAAGATCAGCGACGAAGCGCTCGAAGCCGCTGCTCGCCTTTCGGCGCGCTACATCTCGGATCGCTTCCTGCCCGACAAGGCGGTCGACCTGATGGACGAAGCGGCGTCGCGCGTGCGGCTGCAGTCCACCTCGCTGCCGCCGGACATCCGCGAAGTCGAGACCGAGATCCGCAAGGTCAAAGCCGAAAAAGAGGCCGCCATCAAGGCGCAAGAATTCGAGCGTGCGGCGCAGATCCGCGACCGCGAGGAGAAGATGCGCGCCAAGAAGGCGACGATGGAAGCCGAGTGGCTCGAAAAGCGCAATGCCAAGGGCGAGAAGACCAACACGGTCGGTCCCGAGGAGATCGCGCACATCGTCTCGACCTGGACGCGCATCCCGGTCAGCAAGCTCAAAGAAGAAGAGACCGCCAAGCTCCTCAACATGGACGAAGTGGTGCACAAGCGCATCGTCGGTCAAGACGAGGCGATCAAGGTCATCTCGCGCGCCATCCGGCGCGCACGAGCGGGCCTCAAAAACCCGAAGCGGCCGATCGGCTCGTTCATCTTCTTGGGCCCGACGGGCGTCGGCAAGACCGAGCTGGCACGCACGCTGGCCGAGTTCATGTTCGACGACGCCGAGTCGATGATCCGCATCGACATGTCCGAGTACATGGAGAAGTACTCCGTGTCCAGACTGGTCGGCGCGCCGCCCGGCTACGTCGGCTACGAAGAGGGCGGGCAGCTCACCGAAGCGGTGCGCCGCCGTCCGTACTCGGTCGTGCTGCTCGATGAGATCGAGAAGGCGCATCCGGACGTATTCAACTTGCTGCTGCAAGTGCTCGAAGACGGCCGGCTCACCGACTCTCAAGGCCGCGCCGTGGACTTCAAGAACACGGTCATCATCATGACGAGTAACATCGGCGCGATGGGCATCCAGAAGAGCAGCGACATCGGCTTCCGGCCGCTCAAGGAAGAGGGCTCGTCTGCGGTGCGCTACGAGCGCATGAAGAACAAGATCCTGGAAGAGATCAAGCACATCTTCCGGCCCGAGTTCCTCAACCGCGTCGACGAGGTCGTCGTCTTCCACTCGCTCGACATGGACCAGATCAAACAGATCGTGACGCTCGAGCTGGCCAAGGTCGTCAAGGAGCTGGAGAACCAGCACATGACGCTCGAAGCGAGCGAAGCGGCGCGCGAGCTCATCGCCAAAGAGGGTTGGGACCCGGCCTTCGGCGCGCGCCCGCTGCGCCGCGCGATCGGCCGGCTGGTCGAGGACCCGCTGTCCGAAGAGCTGCTGCGCGGCACGTTCAAACTGGGCGATCACATCCTGTTGGACGCCGAGGACGGCAAGACGGTATTCCACAAGATCGGCGAACCGCTCAAGCCGCCGGTGCCCGAACCCTCAGAGGCGGGCCCCGCAAGCAACTAGACATCGCGCCCGAGCGAAGGCTGTAGTAGCGCGTTCTTCGAACGCGCTACTTACGATGTCGCTAGAAGTGATCAACACCCTGGCCGTAGTCGGCACGTTTGTCGTCATCGCGGCTACCGCGATCGCCGCGCTAATCCAACTGCGCCATCTGCAGGCGAGCAATCAACTACAGGCCATGCTCAAGCTCAATGAGATGTGGGATGACGACGCCATGCGCGCGGCTTCCCATTACGTGCGGGCCGAGCTCGCCGGCCGACTGAAAGATCCCGGCTATCCACGCTCGCTGGAGGTGGCGGCAAACGATTGGTCGCTCCATCCTGAAGTGCGTGTCATCACCTGGTGGGAGCAGGTCGGCACGATGGTCAAACACGGTTTTATCCAAGCGGATTCGTTTCTCGATCTCGCCTCGTTCGCCGTGAGCAATGATTGGGATCGTCTCGCCGTGACGATCGCCCTGATGCGCCGCAATCGTGGCCCCGCGGTCTGGGAGAACTTCGAATACCTCGTCGTGCGTGGCCGGGAATTCACACGTCGCCATCCGCGCGGCGCGTTTCCCGCGAACATGGAGCGGCTGCCCCTGCCGGATGTGAGCGGCGTGAGAGAATGAGCTGGGAAGAGCTCTCGGCGGTCTCGTCGTTCTTCACGCTCATCGTCATCGCGGCCTCGGCGGTCGCCGCGGTCATCCAACTGCGTCACATGCGGGCGGGCAACCAGATCAGCGCATCGCTAGGACTGCTCGACAAATGGGCGAGCCCGGATGCACGCGCATTGGCCAACTATGTCTTCCAGGGCGAGATGGAACGCAAGCTCCAGGACCGCGCCTACCGAGATAGTCTCCAGAAGATCCCGATCGACCGGCTCGAGCATCCCGAGGTCGCGTATCTCGACTTTTGGGAGTCGATGTGCACCTTGATCAAGCTTGGATACACCGCCGAAGAGGGTTTCATGGAGTCTGGCGGATTCCAGTGCATCGCGGCCTGGCACAAGCTCAACCCGGTTCTCGCTATCATCCGACGGACGCGCGGACCGCAGGTGTACGATAACTTCGAGTACGTCGCGTCGCGCGCGATGAAGTGGGAGGCGGCCCACGCCGGCGGCACGTATCCGAAAGATGCGCCGCATCTACCGGTGGTCGACATCTATTCCGAGGACACCGCGCCGAATGTCCCTTGAGGTCTGGAGCACCGTCTTCGCCGGCGCGACGTTCGTCGTTATCGCCGCGACCGCCATTGCGGCCCTTATCCAGCTGCGCCACATGCGCACGAGTAACCAGCTCAACGCCTTGCTCACCCTCATGCAGATGTGGGATACGCCCGACATGCAGACGCACATCCAGTATTCGCGCACCGCGCTCCAGGAGAAGTTGAAAGATCCGAAGTTCCTCGCCCAGTACGCGGAAGGGGGCATCTCGCGAGCCGAACACCCTGAACTGCTGGTCGCGGACTATTGGGAGCAGATAGGGACGTTCATGAAATATTCGTTGGTGGACAAGCGTTCGTGGCTCGACATTTCGGCCCCCCAGGTGCTGCGCTCGTGGGATGACCTTTGGCCTGCGATCGCCGCGCAGCGCGCCAAGTTTGGACCGGCCGCGTTTGAGAATTTCGAATACGTCGCCGTGCTGGCCAAACTGTGGCTCGCGCGCTATCCGGACGGCGTGTATCCGGCAAATCTGCCCCGCATGGCGCAGCTCATGGCGGCGCAACCTCAACCCCCAGGGCGCACATGAGCGATTCAGGCCGCACCCTAGGCATCTTGGTCGGCGGAGGTCCCGCGCCGGGCATCAACAGCGTGATCGCGGCGGCGACGATCGAGGCGATCAATGAAGGGTGCCGCGTGATCGGGATCTACGACGGCTTTTTGTGGCTTGCAGGCGCCGACACCGCACACGTGACCCCATTGCACATCGACGACGTCAGTCGTATCCATTGGACCGGGGGTTCGATTCTGCGTACCTCGCGCACCAACCCGGCGAGAAACGACACGACGCTCGCCAGCTGCGTGGCCGCGTTGCGGACTCTTGGCATCACGGACCTGGTGTGCATCGGCGGCGACGACACCACGTTCGGCGCGGCCAAGATCGCCGAGGCTGCCGGCGGCTCGATCCGCGTCGTGGCCGTGCCCAAGACGATCGACAACGACCTGCCGCTGCCCGAGAACATGCCGAGCTTCGGTTTCGAGACCGCGCGTGCGGTCGGCTCGGGCATCGTCGAAAGTCTCATGGAAGATGCCAAGACGACCACACGCTGGTACGCGGCGGTCTGCATGGGTCGCAAGTCGGGCGCGCTGGCGCTGGCGATTTGCAAGGCCGCCGGCGGCACGCTGGCCATCATCCCCGAAGAGTTCTCCGGTTCGAGCGTGTCGCTCGAGCTCGTCGCTGACATCATCATCGGCAGCATGATCAAGCGCCGCCTCATGGGTCACGATCATGGCGTCGCGATCGTCGCTGAGGGAGTGGTCGAGCATCTGGACGAGCAGTCACTGGCGGGTCTCAAGAACGTGCCGCGCGACCAATACGGACACATCCGCATCAGCGATCTGGACGTCGGCGACGCGGTGCGCGGGTTCGTGCGTCAGCGGCTCGAAGCGCTGCGCTTCGACGCGACCGTGATCAAAAAGGAGATCGGTTACGAGCTGCGTTGCGCGAAGCCGGTGGCCTTCGACGTCGAATACACGCGCACGCTCGGCTACGGCGCGGTGCGCTACCTCATGCGCGGCGGCTCGGGGGCGATGATCGCGCTGCGCGGAGGAAAAGTCGAGCCGGTGACGCTCGACGACATGCTCGATCCTGCGACCGGGCGCATCCGCATTCGCGTGGTGGACACCGCGACCGAAGCCTACGAGGTGGGCCGCAAATACATGATCCGCCTGGAGGCGGCCGATTTGGAAGAGCCGCGATTAGGAGAACTGGCCAAGACCGCGGGCATGTCCGCGGCCGATTTCAAAACCCGCTTCTCCCCCGCCGTTCTCGCACGCTGACTCATGGAGCGGTCGACTTTATTCGACCGTCAGCTCCTGGCGCGCCGGCGCTTTGTCAGCCGGACGATCGTCCCTTTGCCTTCGCAGTTGTGCTCCACGCTATCCATCAGCGTGCGCATCAAGAAGATGCCCATCCCGCGGTCCGGCATCCGCCGGCTCGAGGTCTCGGCGACCGTTCGCACGTCGAAGCCGGCGCCGTTATCCGTCACTTCGATGACGAGATCGATGCCGTCAAAGGTGCAGCCGAGGCTGAAATGCCCGCTGGCAACGTGGCCGTGCTCGGTGGCGTTGTTGCAGGCCTCGCCGACAGCAAGCGCGATATCGCAGACGTCGGTGAAATCGAAGCCGCAGTCGATGGCGAAGTCGGCGACCGCATGGCGCGCCTCGGCAACAGAGGTGTATGCGCTCGGGTAGAGCGCGTGGAAGTCCCGGTCCCTTGACTCACGCACGATCGTTACGCCTTTACCCGCGCAACCCGGACGTCAAACCCCTGTTCCCCCGGGCTTTGCCTGCGGCGGCAAGAGGTGCGGCACGCCGGCCGGGTAGACGCTTGCGTGCTCGACCGCGAACTGGCGCGACAGCGCGGCGAGGTACTCGAAATCTTCCCAGATCGCGTCGTCGCTATGGGCAAGCCGCTCTAGGCGTACATACCCCTCCAGCCGGCGCCAGAGGCCGTCGATCGGCCCGCAGTACTGCTCGAAGAACAAGCGCTGATCAACGACGCCGTTGCGCACTAGCGTGCCCATCACCTCGATCGCATTGGCGATCATCAAGATGGCGAGGCGCAGCTCTTCGTAGCGCTCCTGGCCGTGCGTCGGTCGCAGCGCCGCATCGTCCATGACGAACTTGCGGTAGCCTTCGTCTTGCGAAAGATCGCCCTCGCGATGGATCAGCGCGATCGCGCGCTGATGAGCCTCATCGTCCAGCATGGTGCGCAGCGTCAGGAAACCTGTGATCTGGTTGCTCGCACGCAGATGCCGTAGCTGCACGAGCGCGGCGACCGCCGAGGCCCCGATGACGACCGCCGTCACGATCGTCGCGAGGGCGGTGATCAGTTCAAGCGACATGTTCCCCCTTTGATCCGACGGACGACCAAGCCGCCAGATTGACGCCGAAATAGTAGCCCAGCTCGCGAAAATCCCTGGTCTGCAGTTGCACGAGATCCGCCGGCCGGCCCGGTGCGATGCACCCAGCTACCCCGGCCGCATCCAGCGAACGCGCCGCAAGCACGGTGATGCCGGCGATGACCTCGGGCGCGCTCATGCCCAGCCGGCGCCGCGCGACGTGTGCGACCTCCTGCAGCGAGTAGCACGGACACGTTCCTGGATTGAAGTCCGTGGCCAGCGCGACCGGAACACCCGCGCCGATGAGCGCACGCGCCGGTGCGAACCGCGCTAAGCCGAGATACGCAGCGGTCGCTGGGCACAGCACGGCGATCGTGCCCGCGTCACGCAGGCCGGCGATGTCGGCATCGTCGATGAAGTTGAGATGGTCTGCGCTGATGCAGTGCAGCCGGGCTGCAAGCGCCGCGCCGCCGCTTGCGCCGAGCTCATCGGCGTGGATGCGCAGCTGCATGCCGCGCGCCGCGCACGCCTCGAGAAAACGCGCGCTCTGGCGCGGCGTGAAGTAGCCGCGTTCGCAGAACGCGTCGGCGAAGCGCGCGACGCCGGTCTCGGCCGCCGCGGGTAAAATGGCGGCGATCAGCTCGTCCACGAACGCGTCGTACGACGCGAACTCCGGCGGGAGCGCATGCGCACCGCAGAACGTCGCGATGACGTGCGGCACGGCGCTCATCCGATCGAGGGCGGCCAGCGCTCGCAGCGCGGTGCTCTCGCCGGCCGCGGTCAGGTCGTACCCCGTCTTGACCTCGGCCGTCGTCGTGCCGTGCTCGAGCATCGCGGCCAACCGGCGCCGTCCGGCATCGATCAATCCCTCGAGGTCGAGCTTGCGCGTCTGCTCGACGGTGTACGCGATGCCCAGTGCCGGCGGCTCGCCGCGCGCGAGGGCTTCGAGATCGGCGACTCGATCGCCGGCGAAGAGCGCGTGCGTGTGCGCGTCGACGAACCCCGGCATGACGACGCAGCCCTGCGCATCGATCGTCTGATCATCGCTAAATGGAGCGGTGGAGTTTACTCGACCGTGCACGACGTCAACGATCACGCCATCGCGCACGACGACGGTCGCATCCCGTATGATGCCGAGGTCATCTTCGCCGACGCGGGCGTCGCCGTCGACGCGCGCCGCCAGCGGCGCCATCGTGAGCAGCGTCGCGTTGACGACCGCATACGATGATGCCGCCGTGGGTGCTACCACGTCACCGCGCGAGGGTCGATTGATTCGAGATGAAGATAGTAGGCGGCGGACTCCGCGATCGCCGAAAGCGGCGCCAAGCCTACCAGCTCGCAGTTCGCCACCGCGACGCCGGCCGCCGCCGCCTCGCGCCGGATCAGCTCGGTCACCCGGTAGAGCGGGATCGCGTTGACGTCGACGACGTTCATCGATACTTGGACCATCGAATCGGACAGCGCGAAGCCGAGCGCCTTGATGCCGAGCAGGCCGCCGCTGCGCCGGCGCACGGCAAGCGCGATGCGTTCGGCCAGCGCCAGATCGCCGGTGGCAAGATTCACGTTGAAGGCGATGAGAAAGTTGCGCGCGCCGATGGCCACGATGCCCGCGCTTGGATGCAGCGCCGGTTCGCCCGTGTCCGGATGGCGCGCCGGATCTTTGACCGCCTCGATCAGCCCTTCGAACTGGCCTTTGCGCACATTGCCCAAGTCTCGCCGTTCAGGCCGCGTCGCCGCGAATTCGTAGAAGTAGGAAGGCAGCCGGTATCGTTCCCACACCTGCGCGGCGCACTGATGCGCGAGCCCTACGGCATCGTCCATCGTCGCGCCGCTTACGGGGATGAACGGGATGACGTCGACCGCCCCCATGCGCGGGTGCTCGCCGCTATGCGCGCGCAGGTCGATGCGCTCGATCGCAGCGCCCGCGAGGCGCACGGCGGCGCCCAGCACGCCCTCCCCGCTGCCCACGAAGGTGTAGACGGAGCGGTTATGCGCGCTGTCGCTTTGCGTGTCGAGCAGCACGACATCCGGACCGGCCGCCGCGGCGCCGATCGCGGCGATGACGTCGGCGCGTCGCCCTTCGGAGACGTTGGGAACGCACTCAAAAACGCTTGACATATGACTGACGCTCCTCGTTGGCCTCGTGCAGGCGCCGTCCCTTGCGAGACGTAAGTTGCCGACACCACGATGGCCGTCATTGAATCGCGCGTCGATCCCGCGTCGCCAGAGTTCGCCGCAAATCGCGAGCGCTTCGTGTCGTTGCTCGAAGAGCTTGCGGCGCGCCACGCGCTCGTCGCGCAGGGCGGCGGCGCTGAAGCGATGGCCAAACACGTCGCGCGCGGCAAGCTGCCTGCACGCGAACGCGTCGAACTGCTCATCGATCCGCACTCGGCGTTTCTCGAATTCTCCGCGCTGGCCGCGTGGGATATGTACAAAGGCGACGCGCCGAGCGCCGGCATCGTCACCGGCATCGGACAGGTTGAGGGCGTCGAGTGCATCATCGTCGCCAACGACGCCACCGTCAAAGGCGGCACGTACTTCCCGCTGACCGTCAAGAAGCATCTGCGCGCGCAAGAGATCGCGCAGCAGAACCATCTGCCGTGCATCTATCTGGTCGACTCGGGCGGTGCGTTCTTGCCGCTTCAAGACCAGGTCTTCCCCGACCGCGAGCACTTCGGACGCATCTTCTACAATCAAGCGCAGATGTCGAGCAAGCGTATCCCGCAGATCGCATCGGTGATGGGCTCGTGCACTGCCGGCGGCGCGTACGTCCCCGCGATGTCGGACGAGACGATCATCGTCAAAGGTGAAGGCACGATCTTCCTCGGCGGCCCGCCGCTGGTGAAAGCCGCGACCGGCGAGATCGTCAGTGCAGAAGAGCTCGGCGGGGCGGACGTGCATGCGCGCATCTCAGGCGTCAGCGATCACTATGCGCTCAACGATCGCCACGCATTGGCGATGTGCCGCGAGATCGTCGCCAACCTCAATCGGGTCAAGCGCTCGCCGTGGCCGGTGCGCGAGCCGCGTCCGCCCAAGTTCGATCCGCGCGAGCTCTACGGCATCGTGCAGCGCGATTGGCGCAAACCGTACGAAGTGCGCGAGGTGATCGCGCGCATCGTCGACGCAAGCGAGTTCCACGAGTTCAAGGCGCTCTACGGCGAGACGCTCGTGTGCGGTTTCGCCCACATCGAAGGCAATCCGGTCGGCATCCTGGCCAACAACGGCATCCTGTTCTCAGAGAGCGCGCTCAAGGCGACGCACTTCATCGAGCTGGCCTGTCAGCGCGGCGTGCCGCTGGTGTTCTTGCAGAACATCACGGGTTTCATGGTCGGCAAGAAATATGAAGAGGGCGGCATCGCCAAAGACGGCGCCAAGCTGGTGATGGCGGTCGCCAACGCGAACGTCCCCAAGTTCACGGTCATCATCGGCGGGTCGTTCGGCGCCGGCAACTATGGGATGTGCGGGCGCGCGTTTTCGCCCCGCCAACTGTGGATGTGGCCCAACGCACGCATCTCGGTGATGGGCGGCCCGCAAGCGGCCAATGTCCTGTTGACGGTCCGCCTGGAGGCGCTGGAGAAGAAGGGCGCGACGATGACCGAGCAGGGGCGCGTGGACTTCATGCGCCCGACCTTGGAGAAGTACGAAGCCGAGGGCAACCCGTATTACAGCACCGCTCGGCTGTGGGACGACGGTATCATCGATCCGGCCGACACGCGGCGCGTGCTGGCCATCGGCATCTCGGCCGCCGCCAACGCGCCGCTGGAACCCACGACCTTCGGCGTCTTTCGGATGTAGCGGTCGAATTCTCGATCGGATGGAGCGGTCGAATTTATTCGACCGTCAGAGGAGATGACTCATGCCAGACTCGGTGACGCTCGTGCGCGATGGTTCGGTGGCGCGCGTGACCCTCAACCAGCCGGATCGGCGCAATGCCTTCGACCCGGAGATGATCGCGGCGGCCCGCGCGACGTTTGAAGGCTTCGCGCGGGACAACACCCTGCGTGTGGTCGTCCTCGCGGGCGCGGGGCCGGTGTTCTGCGGCGGCGCGGACGTCAGCTACATGGCCGCGAGCCTGCAGATGACGCGCGAACAGAATCTCGATGACTCGCTCAAGCTCGCCGGCATGATGCACGCGATCAACAGCTGTCCGGTCCCCGTGATCACCAGGGTTCAAGGAGCGGCTCTCGGCGGCGGCGCCGGTGCGTGCGCCGCGTCAGACCGCGTCGTCGCGGCCGACGATGCCGCATTCGGCTTCACAGAAGTGAAGCTGGGCATCGTGCCTGCCGTCATCTCGCCCTTCGTCATCGCCAAGATCGGCGAGACGAACGCGCGCGCGCTGTTCCCCACCGGCGAGCGCTTCGATGCCGCTCGAGCGCAACGCATCGGGCTCGTCCACGACGTCGTGCCCAGCGCGAATCTCGACGCGGCGGTGCAGGCGATCGTCGAAGAGGTGCTCAGCGCCGGTCCCACGGCCGTACGCGTTGCCAAGGAGATCGCGCTCACCGTCGGGCGCCTCGCGCCCACTGACGTGCCGGCCTGGACGGCGCGCCGTCTGGCGAACCAGCGCACCAGCGACGAAGGACAAGAAGGTCTGCGCGCGTTCCTCGAAAAGCGCGACCCCTCGTGGCGCCAAAAATAAGACGCATCGAACGTCTTCTCATCGCAAACCGCGGTGAGATCGCCGTGCGCATCGCGCGCACCTGCCGCGCGATGGGCATCACGTCGATCGCCGTCTATTCGGACGCCGATGCCGAGGCGCTGCACGTGCGCGAGTGCGACGAGGCCCTGCGCATCGGGCCTGCGCCCGCGCGCGAATCGTATCTCGACATCGGCGCGGTCGTCGCCGCCGCTCGCACGGCTCGAGCGGACGCCGTCCATCCTGGCTACGGATTTCTCTCTGAGAACGCCGACTTCGCCCAGGCGTGCTTGGATGCGCAGCTGATCTTCGTCGGCCCGCCGCCCGCGGCGATGGAGGCGGTCGGCGACAAGATCGCCGCCAAGCGCACGGCGGCGACGGTCGGCGTGCCGACCGTGCCCGGTTATCTGGGCGAGGAACAAAACGTCGACGTGTTCGTCCGCGAGGCCAAGCGCATCGGAACGCCGCTCATCGTCAAAGCTGCGGCCGGCGGCGGCGGCAAGGGGATGCGCCTGGTGCGCGACCTCGCGCAATTGCATGACGCCATCGAAGGCGCACAGCGCGAAGCTCGTTCGGCGTTCGGCGACGGCACGGTCTTCCTCGAAAAATACTTGGAGTCGCCGCGCCACGTCGAAGTGCAGATTCTCGGCGATCGGCACGGCGCATACGTCCATCTCAACGAGCGCGATTGCTCCATCCAGCGCCGCCATCAAAAGATCGTGGAAGAGACTCCATCGCCGGCGGTGACCCCGCAGCTGCGCAAGGAACTGGGGAAAGCGGCGTTGCGCGTCGCGGCCGCGGTCGGCTACGAGAACGCGGGCACGGTCGAATTCATGCTGGCCCCGGATGGCGCGTTCTACTTCCTCGAAGTCAACGCACGCCTGCAAGTCGAGCATCCGGTCACCGAGATGGTCACCGGCATTGACCTGGTGCGCGAGCAGATACAGATCGCGGCGGGCGCGAAGCTCGATATCGCACAGGATGACGTCGCGCCGCACGGGCACGCGATCGAA
This sequence comes from Candidatus Eremiobacteraceae bacterium, assembly GCA_035314825.1. NCBI lineage: Bacteria > Bacillati > Vulcanimicrobiota > Vulcanimicrobiia > Candidatus Eremiobacterales > Candidatus Eremiobacteraceae > Candidatus Eremiobacteraceae bacterium. Next base: position 28,555 of record DATFYX010000043.1, on the reverse strand, counting down.
GCGCGCATCTACGCCGAGGACCCGGCCAACGGCTTCTTGCCCTCGAGCGGCCGCGTGCTGGACGTCCGCTGGCCATCCGGTCCGGGAATCCGCGTAGATGCAGGCATCGACGCCGGGTCGATAGTGACGACCGACTACGACCCGATGCTCGCCAAAGTCATCGCGCACGGCGAGTCGCGCGCAGAAGCGCTCGGCCGGCTGCAGGCGGCCCTGCGCGAGTGCCACGTGGCGGGAATATCCACCAACGTCGGATTCTTGCGCTGGCTCGTCCACGAACCGGACTTCGCAGCAGGCAAGACCGCAACGGACTTTCTGGATGCGCATCGCTGGCCCGGCGCGGACGTGGATCCGAGCAGGGAGCAGTTGTGGGCGCTCGCGGCGGCAGGCGCGTTGCAGACGCTCGGCGCGTGGCGGCCCGCCCAACAAGGACGAACCGTGCGCTTCATCGCGCCCGCCGCGCATGCGATCGAGGTGTCGCACGACTGGCGCTCCGGCGGATGGCGTTGCCGAGAAGCACAGCGCGAAGCGCTCGTGAGGGCCGCCGGCGAGCCCACGGAGTTCGACGTGCACGAGTCGGCGCAGCACCATCGCCTGCGTGCGTGGCGCACAGAAACGGGTGTCGAGCTGGCCGCCGGCGAGCCCGCGCAAAGGCGCGCCTACGTTCTCGACGCGCTCGAGGACGTGGCCCACGCGGGCGCACACGCGGCTGCGGGCGGGGGTTCCGGTTCGGCCACCGCGCCGATGAGCGGAACCGTCGTGAAGATCGACTGCGCGCCAGGTGCGGTCGTCAGCGCGCACCAAGTGCTTGCGGTGATCGAGGCGATGAAGATGGAACATGCGATCACCGCGCCGTTCGACGGTCGCGTGCGCTCGGTGCATGTCCGGACAGGCGACCGAGTGGATGCAGGCGCAGTGCTCGTCGAGGTCGAGCCGGCGGCATGACCTATCCCGAGCGGGTCACCATCGTCGAGGTCGGCCCGCGCGACGGCCTGCAGAACGAACGCGTCGAGGTCCCGACCGGCGTCAAAGTCAGCTTCATCGACGCGCTCTCCGACGCCGGCCTGCCGGTGATCGAAGCGACCTCGTTCGTCAGCGCGAAGGCGATTCCGCAGCTCGCCGACGCGGATGAAGTGCTGCGCCGCATCAAACGGCGCCCCGGCGTTCGGTATCCCGTGCTCGTCCCCAACGAACGCGGTCTGGAGCGGGCGCTCGCGGCCGGCGCGACCGAAGTCGCCGTTTTCACGGCCGCATCGGAAGAGTTCAACCGGCGCAACATCAATGCGACGATCGACGAGTCGATCGACCGCTTTGTCCTCGTGCTCGCGCGTGCCAAGCGCGACTCGATCCGCGTGCGGGCGTACATCTCGATGTGCTTCGGATCGCCGTTCGGCGACACGATCGACCCGAAACGCGTGGTCGAGATCGCGCAGCGCTTGGACGCGCTCGGCGTCGCCGAGGTCAGCATCGGCGACACGATCGGCGTCGCGACGCCGAACCAAGTCGAAGCGATCGTCGCGATGCTGACGAAGCACATCGACATCGCTCGCCTTGCGATGCATTTCCACGATACGCGTGGTACCGCGCTGGCCAATGTGCTCGCAGCGCTCGAAGCCGGCATCTCGATCTTCGATTCGTCCGCGGCCGGCCTGGGCGGCTGTCCGTATGCGCCCGGTGCGAGCGGCAATCTCGCCACCGAAGATCTCGTCTATATGCTCGACGGCATGGGAATCGTGACCGGCGTGTCGCTCGATGGCGTGGTCGCGGCATCAACCCTGATCGCCGCCGCGCTCGACCACCCGCCCACGAGCAGATACTATCAAGCCGCGACGGCGGGAAGTTGATGCTCCCTGCGAGCGCCGTGCGCTCAATGCCGCTAGCGGTGCGAGTGGCGATGGCGCTCTATTGGGCTTGCGTCGTCCTCGTGTACATCACCGCTGCATTCGCCGTCTTGGGCGTGCACCTGTGGTCAAACACGAAATACGCTGTTTATGCGGTCTGCGCGCCGTTCGCCGCCTATGTGCTCATGAGATTGTCCATGTTCGTGTTCATGGCGGTCGCGGTGCGTAACGGTGTGACATCGGCAGTCGCGCCGGAGGTCGTCGGCTTCGATCGGAAACCGGATGAGGCGCGGGTACGCCGTGCGCTCGCCGCCGTCACGGATTTGGATGACGAATCGGTTCAATGGATGGCTCGTGACGTCGACGATTGGCTTGCCGCTGATCCAGGCGTCCCCAAAGACCGAAAGCGTAATGCTTTGCTCGAGCGCTTGTATGCGTACGCCGGCTCTTCGAAGGGATATCAGAAACTGCGCACCGCGGCCAACGAGCTTAGGCTAGCGATCAATCCTTGGATCGACGAGAAGAAAGTCTAGACCGGGACGTCGACGGTCGGCGGCACATCCCACAGCAGCACTTCGCCCGAACCGCTCAACGAGAGCGACGGCACGCCGCCGATGCGCACCGCATCGCCGGAGCCGAGCTGCGCGCCGTTGGCCGCGACGTTTCCATCGGCCACGAATAAGAATCCGAGGCGCGAATTTCCGAACGAGTGGTCAAGCACGCCGTTGTCGAGCTGCGCGACCCGGAACGACGCGTTCTGCGTCAGCGTCACTGGCGCGGTCTCACCCGGAATACCGCTGGCCACGAGCAGCCACTTGTTGTGCCGGTCGGCCGGTTTGAAATCGCACTGGCCGTATGACGGCTTCACGCCCTTGCGCCCTGGCAGCACCCACATCTGGACGAGATGCAGCGGTTCGTCGGCGGACGGATTCGTCTCCGAATGCCGCACGCCCGTGCCGGCGCTCATGTACTGCACGCCGCCCGCCTTCACGGTGCCCTCGTTGCCGATGCTGTCCTTGTGCTCGAGCTGGCCGCTGAGCACAAAGGTCAGGATCTCCATATCTTTATGCGGGTGCGTCGGGAAGCCCGACGCCGGCGCGATATTGTCGTCGTTGAGCACGCGCAGAGCACCCCAATTGAGATTGCGCGGATCGTAGTACTCAGCGAAGCTGAACGAGAAGCACGACTTGAGCCAGCCGTGATCGGCGCAGAAGCGCTCGCCGGATCGCTGAATGGCAAAGGTGCCTGTCTGGCCTGCCATAGTCTTTATACTATCCATATATTATCCATCGTCCGTTTGCTAGGCCGGGCGCGGGGTATCGTCCTTCTTTTCTCAGGTGAAACCCAGCGGAAAGCCCCCTGCGGTGGGAGAACGCGCGCGCTCGGAGGGACATCAAATCGCGCACCCGTCCGGTCGCCTCGCGGTTGCAGCCAGTGCCATCATTATGCTCGGCTTATGCTCGCGCGCGGCAGGGGCAGACCAGAGCGTGCTGGGTGACCTGCACTGGCGCTCGATCGGCCCAGGCCAATCGGGTGGCCGCGTCGCGGCGGTGGCGGGCACGAACGCCGATCCCTACCTGTATTATATCGGCGCGGCCGATGGCGGGGTCTTCCGCACATTCAACGGCGGCGTGACCTGGGATGACGTGTGGGCGCGTCAGCCGGTCGCGGCGATCGGCGCGCTGGCGATCGCGCCGTCGGACAAACGCACCGTCTGGGTAGGTACCGGCGAGTCGAAACCGCGCAATGACGCCTCGTACGGCGACGGCGTGTGGCGCACGACCGATGCCGGCGTGAGCTGGTCGCATCGCGGTCTCGAGCGCTCGTACATCATCTCGCGACTGCTCATCGATCCGAAGAATCCGGCCGTCGTCATCGCGGGCGCGCTCGGGAATCCGTTTCGCGACAGCGAGGATCGGGGGGTCTATCGCACGACCGACGGCGGCGAGACATGGCGTCACACGTTGTACGTCGGTCCGCAAAGCGGAGTATCCGACATCGCCTGCGATGCGCATTGCCATCTGATGTTCGCCGGCATCTGGCAGTTCCGCCGCCAGCCGTGGACGTTCACCAGCGGCGGAACCGACGACGGCATCTACCGCTCGACCGATGGCGGCACCCACTGGAACAAGCTGACAGGGCACGGCCTGCCGTCGGGGTTGATGGGCCGCATCGGGCTGGCCGTCGCGCCAAGCGATCCGCGCCGGGTGTACGCGCTTGTCGAATCTCGCGAAGGCGTGTTGTGGCGCTCGGACGACGCCGGGTCGCACTGGCGGCTTATGAATCGCGACGACGCGCTCAATCAACGTCCATTCTACATGACCCGGCTTGAAGTCGATCCGCGCAACGCCGACCACGTGTACTTCATGTCGGAAGACCTCTTCGAGTCCAAAGACGGCGGCAAGACGTTCTCCCAGCTCAAGTCCGCGCTGCACCAAGACCACCATGCGCTGTGGCTCGCCGCGGATGGCAAGCGGATGATCGAAGCCGATGATGGCGGCGCGCCGATCAGCGTCGACGGTGGCCAGAACTGGGAGTGGCGTTACAACATCGCCATCGGTCAGATCTACCATCTCGGCTATGATATGCAAAACCCATACCACGTCTGCGGCGGCTTCCAGGATAACGACTCGTTCTGCGGTCCGACCGACAGTCTCGATCCGCTCGGCATCCTCACCGCGAACTGGCGCGACGTCGGCAACGACAGCGACGGCATCGTGGCGATCCCCGACGTGCTGGATCCCGACGTCGTTTGGAACGTCGGCGTCAAGGATCTCAACGGCCAGCTCAACACGTTCTTGCTCAACGCGCGCCAAAGCTACGATGTGTCGCCGTATGCGCGCGACACCAACGGGATGGCGCTGGCGGGCCTGCCGTATCGCTTCAATTGGGAGGCGCCGCTGGCGATCTCGAGCCTCGATCCCAAGAGCGTGTACTTCGGCGGCAACGTGCTCTTCCAGACGACCGATTACGGCCGCACCTGGAAGACCATCAGCCCCGATCTCACGCGCGACGAACCAGCGCATCAGCAAGCCGCTGGCGGTGCGGTGACGCTGGACGTCTCAGGTGCGGAATTCTACGACACGCTGCTGAGCATCGCGCCGTCGCCGCTCGATGCGGGCGTGATCTGGGTCGGCACCGACGATGGTCTCGTGCAAGTGACGCGCGATGGCGGAGCGCACTGGAGCTTGGTCGCGCCGCCTGCGCCGCCGTACGGACGGATCGAGAACATCGAAGCTTCACCGTCTGCGCCCGGCAGCGCGTTCGCGACCGTGGACCGCCACTTCATGGGCGACCGCACGCCCTACGTCTTCACGACGGACGACTATGGCGCGACGTGGCGTTCCATCGCTAACGGCTTGCCTGCGGATCAGGACGCGCACGTCGTGCGCCAAGACCCGCGCAACCCCGACGTCTTGTACCTCGGCCTCGAGCAAGGCATCTGGATCTCGTTCGATCGTGGTGTGCACTGGCAAAGCCTGCAAGGCGACCTGCCGGTGACCGCGGTGCGCGACCTCCGCGTTCAGCCGACCGCCGACGATCTGCTCGTCGCCACGCACGGCCGCGGCTTCTACGTGCTCGACGATCTGACGGCCCTTCAGGCGTTGACCCAAGCGCGCGCGGCAGGCACCTATCTATTCGCGCCGCGCACGACCTACGCGTGGCACCGCGCGTGGTATTCGATCTACGGCGTTCAGGAAGGCGAGGGCAGTGCGCCCGCGGGCCAGTTCGCCGGCGAGAACCCGCCCGACGGCGCGATCATCACCTACGAGTTGGCAGCGACGCCGAGCACGAAGCCGCAGATAACCTTCCTGACCTCAGACCGCCGTGTGTTGCGCCGGCTCGACGGGCCATCTCATCCTGGTCTGAATCGCCTTGCTTGGGATCTCAGCGAAGAACCGCCGGTGAAATGGGAGTCGGTCAAGGAATGGAACCAAGGCTCGGACGACGGGGCAAGTGTTCCGCCCGGCCAGTACACAATGCAGCTATGCGTGAACAACACGGCGTTCGAGCAGCCGCTCACGATACAGCCCGATCCGCGCGCACCGTGGACGCAAGCGGACTACGTGGCGCGTTATGATTTCCTCCACGCGCTTAACGACGATCTCTCGCGGATCGACACCGTGCTCAACACGCTGGATCATTTGGCGAAGAAGAGCCCGCTCGACGCGAGGGGCCAGTCGCTCTACGATCAGCTGACCTCAAATCCGCTCAACGCCGAAGATGATCAACATCGTCCGGACCGGCTGCGGGAACGCATTCAGATCCTAACGGATGATCTGGCGCTTTCGCAGGGGCCGCCGACGCAGGCGCAGCTCGCCGAAGCCGCGGCGGTCAAAGCGCAGTTCGACCGGCTTATCCCGGACGTCATGCAATACATAGGGACGCACCACATCGGAATCGTGTGGGTGACCAACGTCGACGCTTGTACGCGCTCTTAGATCTTCGACGAAACGCTGAAGATCAGCTGGTGGTACGGGTTGATACTGCTCGGCTGATACGGATAGTAAGACTCGCCGATGTACTGCGGCCGGAACGAGCCGATCGGGTTGTTCGCGTAGAACGTGCCGTCCTCGTACGAGACGACCTGATTGCCCGCCGGCAGCTCCCACGGATAGCCGTGATTGCCCACGACCGTGAAGACGTTGGTGTACAGGATGCTCGCCTTCACATTGGGCATGAGGTCGTGCGAGATCGCGAAGTTCATCGTCAGCCACCACGGGCCTTTGAGCGAGCCTGGCGCGTCGAACGTGTTGGTGTACGGGTCAGGGCCATAGGTCAGCGGCGCCATGCCCGTCGAGTTTGGGATGCAGCCTGGATACGGTGTGGCCGGGCAGTGCGTGTCGGGGAACAGCAGCGGATCGCCGTACGGGTTGCCCGACTGGTAGTTGAACGTCGGCGAGAGCAGCCAGCCATGGGTCTGATAACTCGCGTTGAGGTTGACGACCCAGGCCACGTCGTACGAGGGCCCGGTGATCGTCGGCCCTTGGAACAGCGACGGCGAGTAGAATCCATTGCGGTTGAGCAGCGGATAGTTCGTGTTGTACTGCGTGTTGTACGCGCTGATGCCGGCATTCATCGTGTCGATGAAGTTGGTGCCGCCGATGGGCGCGGTGAAGCGGATCTTGGAGTTGGTGTACGTGGCCGCAAGCGTGCCGCTCCAGCCGTCGGACGTACGATAGTCGCGCAGCAGGAACTCCGCACCGCTGATGCGGGCCGCGCCGAAATTATAGCCGGTCTCGAACGTCGGCATGGCCGGGTTGACGGGGATATTGAGGATCTGATTGCGCGTGTCGCGATAGAAGGGTGAGATCTTCATCGCCATCGCATTGTTGAAATCGTGCTCCCACGACGCGTCGTAGTTCGTGCTGTCCTGCGGCTGGATGTTGTGCAGCGCCGTGAAGCCGATGCCGTCGTAGAAGTTGTTGAGGATGGAGACCGTGTCGGCTGGACCCCACACGGGCGCGCCGCGGTATTCCTCATAGGCGGTCGCGGGCGCCTGGACATAGCGGCCGACCGAGAAGCGGTACACGTCGCGCGCCGTGGCGGAGTAGGTCACGCCGAAACGCGGGCTCCAGTAGGTGAACGTCTCAGAGCCGCTGACATTTGTCCAATTGCCGGCACCGGGCATGGCCGACGTCGGCAAGGAACCATCCGTCGCTCCCTGAGTCAGATAGAGATTGCAATTCGAGTTGGCGGCGTATGCATAACCGTGCAAGCACGTTCCGAATTGATCCTGCGCCTGCTCGGCGATGCCGTTCGGGCCGGTGATCTGCAGCGGCATGAGCGGCACGTAGAAGTCGTCGTAGCGTATGCCGATGTCGAACGTCAAGCGATCGTTGGGGTGCCACGTGTCCGCCACCGCGAAATCGCTCGTGACCGGACTGATGCTGTTCCAGTACGCATACGGCCCGTTGATCTGTGCGACCTGTTCTCCAGCATTGGCCGCGCAGCCGAAGTCGATGCCGTTCGGCCCAAGAGCATATGGGTTTGGCGTCAGGATGGGATTGTACGGTAGGAAGCAATTGACGAAGCCGTCGATCGAAAAATTGTTGGCGTAGTTGTAGCGCAGGCTGTTCTCTTGCAGATAGTCGACGTCGAGCCGCACGAGGTTGTGCGCGTCGACCTGGTTCTGATAGTTCAACGTCAAGCCGTATGCGTTGTCATGCAGATCGTAGAACGAATCGCCGAGATAGCCGTTGGTCGCCTGATCGAAGTTCCACAGCGAGTAGATGGCGTAGCCATAGAGGCGCAGGAACGACGAGCTGGTCAACGCGCGCGTGTAGCTGACCTTCTCGATGGATGATTGCGTGCGCTGGCTGTCGCGATAGGCGGGCGGGATCTCTCCGACGCTGCCGCCGGCGGACGGCCAGGTCAGCGTGTACATCGCGTTGGGATCGAAGACACCGCCGAGCGCACCCGTGTAGAGCGCGCCGGTGGGATAGAGCAGCAGTCCGGTCGATCCGGTCACGCCGCTGGCTGAGAGCAGCGGATCGAGGGTCGGGCCGGAATAGTTGAACGGCGTGCGCGTCATGCCGACGTTGTAGAGCAGCTGCAGGTTGTCGGTCAGACCTTGGTGGTCGAAACCCCAGTTGAGATTCACGACGGTATCGGCCATCGCTGCCTGCGGATTGAGCAGGCTCGACCATGCGCCTTGCGAGATCGGCATGTTGAGCGTGTGCGGCATGGTGCAATCGAGCGCGGCTCCGGTGAGCGCGTTTGACGCGCCGCAGCCCGGGTCGTTGGCGGGCACGTTGATGACCGTGTTGTCGAGATTGCTGCGGTTGCCGAAGCTGTATCCCGAGTTGATCCACAGCGTCGAGGCGTAGTAGTCGAAGTGCCGGTTCGGCGAGGCTCCGTAGACGTCGGCTTGTATCGTGCTGTTCAGATCAGGCGTGCCGATCACATACGTCAGGTCGCCGCCGCCCGGATACGAGCCGCGCCGGATGATCTCATTGATGTATCCGGCCATCGATCGCCCGGAATCGGCAGGCTCGCCGCCGGTGTAGACCTGCAGCTGCGAGAGGCCGTTGGTGAGAAACGCGGTCGCGTTGGCGGAGTCGAACGAGCGATTGAGCGGAATGCCCTCGAGCTCGAAGCCGACTTGGTCGTTCGAACCGCCGCGGATGCTCAAGCTGCCGTTGCCGGCATACCCGCCGCCGGTGCCGACCGTACGCGTGACGCCCGGCAAGGATCCGACGACGCCGTTCTGGCTGTACAGCGTCTCGGCGCCGCCGGCGCTGCCCTGATACGAGTTGATCGCTTGCGCGTTGACCGCGTATAGATCGCCGGTGACCGACTTGCTCACGATGCCGGCTGCAGCGGTGGTCGTGACGCGGCCGAGCGTGCGCACCGAGGGCTGCATCACCATGTCCACCCGGCTGGTCTGGTCGGCGAGCACCGTGACACCGCTCTGCGTCGCGGTGGCGTAGCCATCTTTGACCGCGGTGATGCGGTACGTGTCGGGCGCAAGGTTGAGGATGGAGTAGAAGCCGGCCGCGCTGGAAAGCGTCGTCACCGCTTGCGAAGGCGATGTCACCGTCACCTTGACGGCAGCAACTGGCGCGCTGTGCTCGTCAAGCGTTCTGCCCGAGATGTTGCCGGTCGTGCCGGCATTCGCCGCGAGCGGCGCGATGGCAAGCACGAATGCCAGGGCGAGCGTTAGGCTCCTGGAGCGGCGAAAAAGCATGAGAAGCCTCCGGTGACAGCCGCAGTGCAAGAGATAATGAATCCTTAAGAGTGCCTTACTGCCCGCGGGACGGTGTGACCTGCATCACACCCGCCTACGAAACGCTGCCGAAATCATCGCCGAAAATCTTTCGGGCAGCGCTCCCAGCATCGGCACTCGATGCGATGTTTATCCGAACGATGCGCGCGCGCCGATCATGCTGCCGATAAGCTGGATCGCTCGGTCGTACTCTGCGGGGCTCGCGAAATTCCGCTTTGAGACGAAAAATCTTGTGCGGCCGATGTGCAAGAGAAGCCCCTCCGGAACCGTGCGCGCGCCTTTCACCGCCGTCCAATCGACGTGCGCCTCGGTGTGCGGCGTCTTGGAGTCGACGCCCTGGGTCGAGAACGTGAGCGCCCGTTCGCCCGGCTCCGCGGCCAGCGTTTTCTCGATGCGCTTAGCCATCGCCGCGGGAAAGCGAAGCGGCCACATCACCAACAGCGCGCAGGCGAACACCGCAAAGAACGTCCCGACGACGTATTGCTGCCGGACGAAGATCAACCAGAAGCCGAACGCTGCGATGGGGAGACAGACGATGACCACGAGCGCGACGAAAGCGACACCCAACGGGCTGCGCAGGAACAGGCGGGTCTGGACGCGTGCGGCCTCTGACGGATCCGGATTGACGACCACGCGGATCGGTGCAGGTTCGTCGGGCGGGTTTACAGTCTCCAATCGATGCCGTGCCGGTCGGCCGCCGCGATGGCCTCGGGATATCCGGCGTCGGCGTGGCGCACGATGCCGATCCCGGGATCGCTGTTCAACACGCGCGAGAGGCGCGCATCCGAATCCGCCGAGCCGTCGGCGACGATCACCATGCCGGCGTGGATCGAATAGCCGATGCCGACGCCGCCGCCGTGATGCACGCTCACCCAATGCGCGCCGTTGACGGCATTGATGAGCGCGTTGAGGATCGGCCAATCCGCGATCGCATCGGATCCGTCGCGCATGCTCTCGGTCTCGCGGTACGGAGAGGCCACCGAGCCCGCGTCCAGATGATCGCGTCCGATCACGATAGGCGCTTTGAGCGCGCCCGAGCGCACCATCTCGTTGATGCGCAGGCCGAAAGTGCGCCGCTGCCCGTAGCCGAGCCAACAGATGCGCGCGGGCAATCCTTGGAACGTCACGCGCTCGCGCGCCAATGCGATCCAGCGCGCCAGGTGCGCGTCGTCGGGAAACGTCTGCAGCAGCGCGTCGTCCAGCGCCGCGATGTCGGCTGGGTCGCCCGACAACGCGGCCCAGCGGAAGGGCCCCTTGCCTTCGCAGAACAGCGGCCGGATGAAGGCCGGCGTGAAGCCCGGGAACGCAAAGGCGTCTTTGACGCCGGCGAGTTGCGCTTGCTTGCGGATGTTGTTGCCGTAATCGAAGACGACCGCGCCGCGTTTCTGGAAGCCCAGCATCGCCTCGACGTGCGCGGCGATCGACTCGCGCGCTCGCCGCTCGTACTGCTGCGGATCCTGCTGGCGCAATTCGTCCGCTCCCTCGAGCGTCATGCCGGCGGGCACGTATCCGGTCAGCACGTCGTGCGCGGCGGTCTGGTCGGTCACGACGTCGATCGGCGCGCCCATCTGCAGCAGCGCCGGAAAGACCTCGGCCGCGTTGCCGAGCAGTGCGATCGACAGCGGGCGTTCTTCCATCGCGGCGTCCTGCGCGAGCCGCAACGCTTCGTCGAGGTCGTTGGCGGCGCTCACATCGCAGTAGCGGTCGCCGATACGCCGCTCGATGCGCGCCGGATCGATCTCGACCACGATCGCGACGCCGCCGTTCATCGTGATCGCCAGCGGCTGCGCGCCGCCCATGCCGCCCAGGCCCGCGGTGAGCACGATGCGTCCTTTGAGCGATCCGCCGAAATGCTTGGCCGCGAGCGCGCCAAACGTCTCGTACGTCCCCTGCAAGATGCCTTGCGTGCCGATGTAGATCCACGAGCCGGCGGTCATCTGGCCGTACATGGTCAAGCCTTGCGCTTCGAGCTCGCGGAACGTCTCCCAGTTGGCCCACGCGGGGACGAGCATCGAGTTGGAGATCAGCACGCGCGGCGCGCTCTCATGCGAAGTGAACACCGCCACCGGCTTGCCGGATTGCACCAACAGCGTCTCGTCGTTACGCAACCTCTTGAGCGTGCGAACGATCGCGTCGTACGCCTCCCACGAGCGGGCGGCGCGGCCGCTGCCGCCGTAGACGACCAGGTCCTCCGGCCGTTCGGCCACGTTCGGATCGAGATTGTTCATGAGCATGCGCATCGCGGCTTCCTGGCCCCAGCCAAGACAGCTGAGCTGAGGACCGACCGGCGCGCGCACGATGCGGGCGGTGGATGCGCTCACAGAACGCCGATCTCGGCCTCGACCGCGCGGACGAGGTCCCCGCTGGTCAAGAGCTCGCGTGCCGCGGCGATGTCTTCGCTCAATATGCGGTCCTCGCGCAGGTGCGGAACGCGCTCGCGGATCAGCGCGTGGGCCACGGCCGTGCCTTGGCCGCAGCGCAGCGGCGCGCGGAAGTCGAGCGCCTGCGCCGCCTCGAGCAGCTCGATGGCGATGACGTTCTCCAGATTCGTGACCACCTGCTCGCACTGGCGCGCTGAGATGGTGCCCATGCTGACGTGGTCTTCTTGGCCGGCGGACGTCGGGATCGAATCGACCGACGCCGGATAGGACAGGGTCTTGTTCTCGGACACCAACGCCGCTGCGGTGTATTGCGCCAGCATGTAACCGCTGTGTAAACCGTGGCCCTCGGACAAGAACGGCGGCAGGCCTTCGAGCCCTTCGAGCAGTTTGTAGATGCGTCGCTCGGCGATCGAGCCCAGTTCGGTGAGCGCCATCGAAAGATAGTCCATCACCAGCGCCACCGGCTCGCCGTGGAAATTGCCGCCCGTCAAGAACGATCCATCTTCAGGGATGACGATCGGATTGTCCGTGACCGAGTTCATCTCGATGACCAGCGTGTTCTCGACCGCGTGCATCGCGTCGCGCACCGCTCCATGCACGACCGGGATGCAGCGGAAAGAATACGGATCCTGCACGCGATCGCAATCGACGTGCGAGGCGAGGATGCCTGAATTGCGCAGCATGTGGCGCATGTTGGCGGCCACGCGCGCCTGGCCGGGATGGGGCCGCAACGCGTTGAGGCGTTCGTCGAACGCCGCTGCGGTTCCGAAAAACGCCTCCAGGCTCATCGAGCCGGCGATGTCCGCCGCCTTGCACGCCAGGCCTGCGCGGTGCGCGGCCAGCGCGCCGATGCCGGTCATGATCTGCGTGCCGTTGATCAGCGCAAGCCCTTCCTTATACGACAGCGTGATCGGCTTGAGGCCCGCGGCCTTGAGCGCCTCGGCGCCCTTCAGGCGCTCGCCCTCGAACAGGGCTTCGCCTTCGCCGATGAGCACCAGCGCCATGTGCGCGAGCGGCGCGAGATCGCCCGACGCGCCGACCGAACCTTTGCACGGGATGATCGGCGAGACGTGGCGGTTGAGCATCTCGAGCAGCAGGTCGATGATCTCGACGCGCACGCCCGAGTAGCCGCGCGCCAGCGAGTGCGCGCGCAGCAGCACCGATGCGCGGGTCGCGTCCTCGGGCAGCGGCTCGCCGACGCCGGTGCAATGGCTGAGCACGAGATTGCGCTGCAGTTCGATCGCGTCTTTGGGGTCGATCATGACGCTCTTGAGCCGCCCGAAGCCCGTCGTGACGCCGTAGATCTGCTGGCCCGCTTTGACCGTGCGCTCGACGAGGTCGCGCCCTGCTTGCACGAGCGGACGCACGCTGTCGTCGAGCTTGACGTCGACGGCGCCTGCTGCGATGCTCTTGACAAGCGGAATCGTCAAGTTGGTCCCATCGATGTGGACGAGGGGAGAGGTCAGCACAATCCGTATCCCACCCTAACGCTGAATCGCCAATGGAGCGGTCGAATTTATTCGACCGATGGAACGGTCGACTACTTTCGGCCGCTTGACGTTCGCGCAAGAGAAGCGCGCATCCGCTCGCACTTCGCAAAGGATTGGAACGCCCCACGCCAGTGAAGAACATGGAGCCGCTCCAGATCGCCATCGACGGGCCCGTCGCGTCCGGCAAGAGCACGGTCGCCGCTCGCCTCGCACAGCGGCTGCAGTGCGCGTTCTTGGACACGGGCGCGTTGTACCGGGCGGTCGCGTGGCTGGCGCTCGAACGCGGCGCCGTGCCTGACGACGAGCCGGGCGTTCTCGCGCTGCTCGATCGCGAGACGCCGTCGATCGTCGCACCAGGACCCGCCGGGCGCGCGGTGATCGTCGCCGGCGGCCGCGAACTCGGCTCGGAGCTGTTCACGACCGAGGTCTCGCGCGCGGTGTCGCCGCTGGCGGCGATGGCCGGCGTGCGCGAGCGGCTCGTGCCCGCGCAACGCGCGTTCGCGTACAAGCGCAGCGTGGTGATGGCGGGGCGCGACATCGGCACCGTGATCCTGCCCGACGCGACGGCCAAGTTCTTTCTCACGGCGGGGCTCGAGGCGCGCGTCGACCGCCGTCTGCGCGAGCTGGAGGCGCGCGGTGTAAGTGTGGACCGCGAGCGGCTGCGCGCGCAGATCGAGCGCCGCGACGCGCGCGACAGCGAACGCGAGGCGTCGCCGCTGGCGAAAGCGCCCGACGCGATCGTGATCGATACGACGGCGATGACGCTCGACGAGGTCGTCGATGAGCTCGAACGCCGCGTGCGCGGCGCGCGCGCGCCAGGCATGAGACAGTGAGTCTATACGGCATGGTCAAAACGGCGCTGCGGCCATCGACGCGCTTTGCGTTCGACGTCAAAGTGAGCGGCGAGGAGAACGTGCCGATGGATGGCCCGTTGGTCGTCGCGGCCAACCACCGCTCATTTCTCGACCCGCCGCTGCTCGGCACGTGGTTCCCGCGCACCATCCATTTCATGGCCAAAGAAGAGCTCTTCAAGATCCCGCTGCTCGGGTACCTGATCGACAAGGTGCACGCGTTCCCGGTCTCGCGCGACAGCGCCGACATCGGGTCGTTCCGGCGCGCGTTGCGCATACTAAAGGAAGGCGGCGTCGTCGGCATCTTCCCGGAGGGCACGCGCAATGTCACTGGTGATGCCAAGGCCAAAGGAGGCGCCGTCTTGCTGGCCGCGACCGCGCACTGCCCAGTCGTGCCCGTCGGTCTGGTCCGGACCACGCTTGCGACGAAGCGCTTGCGCGGCAGTCATGTCGAAGTGCGCATAGGCAAGCCGATCGTGCTCCAGGGAAGCGCGCGAAAAGCCACGAAGGCGGAAATCGAAGCGTGGACCGGGCAATTGTCGGCCGCGATCGATGAGCTGAGCAAGCCGTAGGAGCGATGGAGATACTCAAGGCGCGCACCCAGGGGTTCTGCTTCGGAGTGGAGCTCACGTACAAGAAGGCGCTCGCCGAAACGGCGCAGCGCGGCGACGTGCATACCATGGGCAACATCGTCCACAATCCGCTCATCGTCAAAGAGCTCGAGCAACGCGGTCTCAAAAACGCCGAATCGGTCGACGACATCGGATCGGGAACGTTGTTCGTGCGCGCGCACGGGTTGCCGCCGCAGACCCTCGAGCACGCGGAAGCCAAAGGCTTGCGTGTCGTGGACGCCACCTGTCCGATGGTGACGCGCACCCAGAAGCTGGCCAAGAAGCTGCAAGAAGAAGGCCGCAGCGTCATCATCTTGGGCGATCCGAATCACCCCGAAGTGCGCGGCATCGCCGGCCACGTGCCCGGCGCGGTCGTGCTCAACGAGTGGCCGCAGGACGAATCGCAGATCCGCAAGATGCGCCGCATCGCGATCGTCTCGCAGAGCACGCTCAACGAGGACAAGTTCAAAGAGCTGGTCGCCAAGATCGCGGCCATCAATTACGAGACGCGCATCTACAACACGATCTGCCCGGACACGCAAGGCCGGCAGCTCTCCGCGCGCGAGCTGGCGCGCGACGTCGACGTGATGATCGTCGTCGGCGGTTCGAAGTCGGCCAACACGCGCCATCTGGCGGAGATCTCCGAGGCCGAAGGCGCCAAAGCGCATCTGGTGGAGAACGCCGGCGACGTGCAGCGCGAATGGTTCAACGGCGCCGAGCGCGTCGGCATCGCGACGGGCGCATCCACGCCCGGATTCTTGGCGGACGAAGTCGAGCAAAAGCTGCGCGAGTGGTTTCCGGCGGCTTAGCCGACGAGCGCGCGCTCGAGGATTTCGAGCGCCATCTCGAGCGTTTTTTGCACGCCCACGCGAACAGCGGTCCGCTCGCGCAGCAGATCGCGCATCACTTCGGCGCGGAGGTCCGCCGCGGGAAGCGCCTGCGGCCGCGTTTGGTGCTCGCCGCCGCCGCATCCCTCGGGGCGCAGCTCGAGGACGCATTGCCGGCCTGCGCGGCGATCGAACTGCTCCATAACTATTCGCTGATCCACGACGACATCGAAGACGGCGACCGGCTGCGGCGCGGGCGCGAGACGCTGTGGGCCAAGTTCGGCATCGCCCACGGCATCAACGCCGGCGATGCGGTCGGCGCCCTCGCGTACGCAGCCCTCCAGGAGACGACTCGCCTCGATGCAAGCGTCACGCAGGCCATGCTCGGGGACCTGGCGCGCGCGCACGTGCGCATGTGCGAAGGCCAAGCGCTCGATCTGGCGGCGGAGGGCGCCGCACAGGTGACCCCGACCGAATATCTGGAGATGATCGAGGGCAAAACCGCCGCGTTGTTCGCGTGCGCCGCTTCGCTGGGCGCGCGCTGCGCGTCGCTCGCGCGCGCGCACGAAGCGGAGGTCGAGCGCTGCGCCGAGTTCGGGCGGCTCTTCGGCCTGGGCTTCCAGATCCGCGATGACGTACTGGGGATTTGGGGGCCGCGCGAATCGACGGGCAAAAGCGGTAGCGGCGACATCGCGCGTCGCAAACACACCTACCCGATCGTGTGGGCCGCTTCCCACGACGCTGAGGGCGCGGGCAAGATCATCGCGCGCGTCTACGCGAAAGATGGCGATGCCGTCGCGCCGGCCGATATAGAAGATATACGCGGCGCCCTCGAGCGCGGTGGCGCTCGCGAGGCCGCCGAAAGCGCCGCAGCCGATTACTTCGCGCGCGCCACGGCGCACGCCGGCGGCAGTGAGCCGCTGCGGCGCTTCGTCGACGACTGGAGCGCGCCGGCCGCCTGATCAGACGCCCGAGCGGCAGGTTCCAAACGTCCCATCAGGAGAACGCAACGAGTCGTGTCACAGCGTAAGGCCGCAGCCGCGAAGCAGGCCAAGCCGCCCGCGTCGGGTCAAGACGGGCGTCCAAAGGTCGTGAGCACCGGGGGAAACGGCGACTCGGGAGCCGCCGGCACCCCGCTGAGCCGCCACGAGATCGTGAACATCGCCGCCCTCTGCGTGGCGGCGTTCGTTTTGCGGCTTCTCCCGATCGGGCTCATCGGCCATGCGACCGACATCGCGACGTTCGAGAACTGGCTGCTCGTGCTTGCGAAATACGGCCCGAGCGGGTTCTACACGCACGTCCAGTTCATCGACTATCCGCCGGGCTACATGCTGTTCTTGTGGGGCGCGGCGGGCCTGCACTGGCTGCTCGATTGGATGGGCCTCGCCAAGCACGGCCTCGACACGCTGCTGATCTCGGTCAAGATGCCGGCGATCCTCGCCGACATCGGGTTGGTCTATCTGACCTATCTCATCATGCGGCGCAACTGGGATCTGCGGACCGCGCTGGTCGGCGCCGCCATCATCGCAGCGCTGAATCCGGACATCGCGTTTCTTTCAGCGTACTGGGGCCAGGCCGACTCGGTGGCCGCGCTCTTCCTCGTGTGGGCGATCTATCTCGCGCTCACCGGCCGGTTCGAGTTCGCGTGGGCCGCGCTGGCCTTCGCGATCCTCATCAAACCGCATCCGATCGCGGTGGTGCCGCTGTTCGTGCTGTGGCAGATACGCCGGCAAGGGCTCACCTGGCGCCTCGCCGCCATCCCGGTCGTGACCGGACTGGTCGCCTACCTCGGCACCGCGCCGTTCACGAGCGACCGCTCTCCGCTCGCGCTCTTCCAATGGCTGTACGGCACGTACGCGCGCGGCCGCGACGGCTACCCGTACAACTCGGTCAACGCGTTCAATCTGTACTCGATGAAGAACGATTTCTGGCAGTCCGACATGCAGCCGGTCCAGTTGAACCTCTTCGGCCTGCATGCCAACCTCGGACCGCTGTGGATGTGGGGCGTCGGCATCTTCACGGGATTCCTCATCGCCTTCGCGTTGCGCCAATGGCGCACGACCGGTCCCGACGTCTCGCGCGCCGATGCCGAGAACAGCTTCATCTCTGCGTGCTTCCTCACGATGCTCGGCTACTTCATGCTGCTCACCCGCATGCACGAGCGCTACCTCTTCACCGCCATCGTGCTCATCGTGCTCGTGCGGCCGCTCGGCGCGGTGCAGCGCGTCGTCACCGTCGCGCTCGCGTGCACGTTCTTGGTCGACCTTTTCTATGGACTGTACTATCTGAAGACGCCGAGCGCGGATCTGAGCCCGGTGCTCGTGCACTCCCTCTCGATCGTCAACGTGCTGTGCTTCTTCGCGGTCGCCAGCATTTATCTGATCGAGGAGTTCGACGTCAAAGTCAAAGAGTGGTTCCGCGGCGGGATCGCCGGAGAGCGGGCGCCGCCGCGCCGCAGCCCGCAGCTGCTCGAAGGCCTCGTCGGGTTCACACGCACCGATTGGCTGATCGTCGCCGGGTTGACGGCGGCCGCGGCATTGCTCTTGCTCTATCGCATAGGGCTGCCGAACGAGCGCATCTTCGACGAGATCTACTACGCGCGCTCGGCGCAGGAATATCTGCACCACCAAGTGGTCTTCGAATCGACTCACCCGCCCCTGACCAAGCTGATCATGGCGGCCACGGCATGGTTCTTCCAGATCGCGCTGCCGGCGTTCGGCGCGTGGTTGGTGCGCAGCGGGGTGGGCTTCGGCAAGTTCTTCGTCGACGATCAGATCGGCGATCCGGTCAGCTCGCGCATCGCCTGCGCGCTGGCCGGCATCGCAACCGTGCCCGTGCTCTACGCGTTCGCGAAGCGCATGTTCGCCTCGACCGCCGCGGCGGTGGCTGCGGTGCTGCTGCTCATGGCCAGCGGATTCTGGTTCGTGCAGGCGCGCACCGCGCTGCCGGACATCTTCATCGGATTGTTCTCGCTGTGCTCGCTGTATTGCGCCTATCGGTTCTTCACCGCGGGCCAGATCGTGCGCCGTCGCGACGGCAGCTATCCGGACCGAGCATCCGACCTCGCGCTCGTCGGCGTCTTCATCGCGATCGTCGCGTTCGTCTGGTTTGAGGTCAAACATTACGACATCAGCATATCGCCGGCCGGGCCGCCTTGGTATGCATACCTTATCTTCGTCGCGCTGCTGGCTGCGTTCTGCGCGTTATGGGCGCGCAGGCTGTTGCACGAACGGCAACAGGGGCAGGTCGTCGTGTATCCCGACGGCACTGTGGCCCAAAGCAACACGCTGACGTTTCCGTCGGGCGAACAGCGGCCGCTCAAGAACGCCACATGGGATGACGGCGTGCAAAAAGTCGTGTGGGCGTCGGATGGTGCTACGGCGACTGAGGGGGATACGACGGTGCGCTGGCAGGCGGATGGATCGATCCGCGGCGTGCACGGCGGCGTCGAGTTCTTCGATCAGCAGCGCTGGGGGCCGTGGCTCGTGCTCACCGGTCTCTCGCTCGGTGCGGTATGCGCGAGCAAGTGGTATGGGCTGTTCGACATCGCGACGATCATGCTCGCCGCGGTGCTCATCTCCGGCCAGGCCTTCCTGCCCGCGTATTGGCGCTGGCGCGACGCCGGCGTGAAGCTGGAGTTGCCGCGGCGATTGCTCTGGGGCAACCCCTTGAGCTGGCGCTTCCCGCTGTTCCTCGCCGGCGTGGTGCTCATCGGCATCTTGATGTACGCTGCGTGTTACATCCCGTACTTCACGCTGGGTCAGACGTTCCAGGATATCCTCAGCTCGCAGTACGGCATGTACCGCTACCACCACGATCTGATCGCCACCCACGTCTACGCCTCGCCGTGGTGGTATTGGCCGCTCGATATCCGCCCGGTGTCGTACTACTATCACACCTTCACCAAGCCGAGCGATCCCGTGCAGATCGTGGCCGAGGTGCTGTCGCTCCCCAATCCCTTCGTGTGGGTGGCTGGGCTCATCACGATTCCGCTGGCCGGCTGGCTGGCGTGGCGCGAACGCCACAAGGGCATGTTGATCGTCGTCGCGGCCTGCTTCTTGCACTGGTTGCCGTGGGTCGGCTCGCCGCGCATCGACTTCCAATACAACATCTACAACAACACGGCGCTGCTGTGTCTGTGCACGGTGTACGTCATCGTCCGGCTGTGGCGCTGGGCGCATCGTACCGCCGGCGAAGAGCCCAACCGGCCCTTCGCCGTGCGCTTGGCCGCAGCCGCGTATCTGGCGCTCTGCTTGGTCGGCTTCGTGTACTTCTACCCGATCTTGGGCGCCGTGCCGATCACCTATCAGAACTGGTACAGCCACATGTGGCTCCCCTCAGGCTGTGCGACTGGGCAGAAAGAAAACTGCATCGGTTGGATCTGACGTGAGCGAACAGCCCGCAGGGTCGCTGTCGATCTTCTTCCCTGCGTTCAACGAAGAAGGGATCATCGAGCGCACCGTACGCGACGCGGTCGCGGCGGCGCAGCGCGACGTCTCGGACTTCGAAGTCATCGTCGTGGACGACGGCAGCAAAGATGCGACCGCTGACATCGTCAGCGCGCTCGCCGCAAAGGACCCGCGCGTGCGCCTGGTGCGCCATGAAGTCAATCGCGGCTACGGAGCAGCGCTGCGCACGGGTTTTGCGAGCGCGACCAAGGATTTCGTGTTCTTCTCGGACGCGGACGGGCAGTTCCATCTCGACGAGCTGCCGGCGACGCTCGAGCTTGCGCACGGCGCGCCGGTCGTCGCCGGCTACCGCATCAAGCGCAGCGACCCGTGGCACCGGCTGGTCATCGCGCGCACGTACCGGCTCGTCATCTGGACGATGTTCGGCCTGCGCATCCGCGACATCGACTGCGCGTGGAAGCTCTTCCGGCGCGAGACGTTGGGCGCGGTCGAGCTCGAGTCCAACGGCGCGTTCATCAGTTCCGAGCTGCTCATCAAGCTGGGGCGCGCAGGCGTGCCTATCAAAGAGATCGGCGTGCATCACTATCCCCGCACGACCGGCGTTTCGAAGGGCGCCACACCCAAGGTCATCCTCAAGACGATCCGCGACATCGTGCGCCTGCGCCTGGGGATGCCGCTGACGCCGGCCGCCCAGCGGCAGCACGCGTAAGAAGAGGAAGGGCGATGTCCGGACATTCCAAGTGGCACAACATCAAGCTCAAGAAGGGCAAGGTCGACGCGCAGCGCGGCCAGCTGTTCACCAAGCTGAGCAAAGAGATCATCGTCGCCGCCCGCTCTGGGACGCCGGACCCCGAGGCGAACTTCAAGCTCAAGATGGCGGTGGCGAAAGCCCGCGACAACAACATGCCGATGGACAACATCAAGCGCGCCATCGCGCGCGCCGCCGGAGCGGGCAAGGGCGAAGCGTACGAAGAGATCCGCTACGAAGGGTTCGGTCCGGCGGGCGTCGCGGTCATCGTCGACGTGGTGACCGACAACCGCAACCGCACGGCGTCCGAGATGCGCTACCTGTTCTCACGCAACGGCGGCAATCTCGGCGAGACGGGCAGCGTCGGCTGGCTCTTCGAAGAGCGCGGCGTCATCACGATGCCGGCTGCAGGCATCTCGGAAGACGAGCTGCTTGAATGCGCGATCGTCGACGGCGTCGTCGACGTCGTGGCCGAGGGCGATAGCGCCGATATCATCACGCAGCCGCGCGCTCTCGGCGCCGTGCGAGCGGAGGTCGAGCGCACGCTGCTGGCGCCGCGCGGACGCGCAGTCACGTCCGCGTCATTGGAACTGGTCGCCAAGACTCAGGTGGACGTCTCGCGCGAGAACGCGCCGGCGGTGCTCAAGCTGCTCGACGCGCTCGAAGATCATGATGACGTGACGAACGTGTACTCCAACGCCGACATCCCCGTCGACGTGCTCGAAGCGCTGGCGTGAGCGCGCCGCAGCCGCGCAGGCGCCGGCGCACGGTCGACTACGCGTCGCCGCCGCCGCGGCCGCCGCGTCCGCCGGGCGCGGGCTCGACCGCGCTGGGTATCGCGTTGGGGCTGCTGGCGCTGCTCGTCCTGCTCGTCGCCATCGGTGCGTACCGCCTGTTCGCGCCCGCCGGCAGCCCGATCGTGCTGCCCGATTTCGGGGGCATGCCGATGGACGCGGCGCAGGGCGCGGCGTCGCACGCCGGCGTGACCCTGCGCGTCGTCGCCCATCATAACGATGAGAAAGTCGCCAAAGGCGACGTGCTCGGCCAGTTCCCGGCGGCGGGGGAGCACGTGCGCCAGGGACGGATCATCGACGTGATCGTCTCCGACGGGCCGACGCTGTCCGACGTGCCGGACCTCGGCAACCTGTCGTTGCGCGATGCGCAGATCGCGCTCACCAACGCGCGGCTCGATCTCGGCACGATCACGCGGCAGAGGAGCGACATCGTCTCTGCAGGCCGCATCCTGTCGCAAAGCCCGGTCGCACTGACCCAAGCGCCGGCGGGCACAAAGGTCGACGTCACGGTCGCGCAAGGCAGGCCGGAAGCGTACGTGCCGAATTTCGTGGGCTTGAGCGTCGAGTTCTCATCCGTCGCGGCCAAACAGGCCGGCGTTTCGCTAGGGCCACCGCTATGGATGCCGATCGCCAAGAACGCCAAACCGCGCGGCGTCGTCGTCGCCCAAGACCCGCTGCCAGGCCAGCCTTTGGACGCGGGCTCGAAGGTCATCTTGCACGTGAGCGGCGGCCCGCCGCCGACGCCCACGCCGCTGCCCACCGAAGCGCCGACCGAGGCGCCTATAATCACCACACCGTTGCCGGTGTCGCCCTCGCCCAGCTCGTCGCCCAACCCGCAGGCCAGTCCGTCGGCGCAGCCCGTGGCGCGCTCGATGCGCATCCAAGTCGCGCTGCCGGCGTTGACGACCGCCAAACGAGTGCGCGTCGCTCTTGTCGACGCCACTGGATCGCACGACCTGTACGACCAAACCACCAGAGGCGGCTTCACGCTGCAGTTCGACGTCACGGTCACCGGCGCCGGCACGGTTCAGACGTACATCGACGGCGCTCTGTCCACCACGAACGGGCTTTGAGGGAACTGGCGGACCGCTTGCGAACGCCAGGCCTATGAAGATCGCGCCTTCGCTGTTGTCGGCGGATTTCGCCGACATCCGCGCGCAGATCGACCTTGTCGCGCGCGCGGGTGCGGATTATCTCCACCTCGACGTCATGGACGGACGCTTCGTGCCGAACCTGACGTGGGGCCCGAAGATCATCCACGATCTGCGTCCGCTCTCGAAGCTCCCGTTCGACACCCACCTCATGATCGTCGAGCCGGAGCGCTACGTCGCCGATTTCGTGAAGGCCGGCGCGGACATCGTCACCGTGCATTGGGAGGCGACGGTGCACGCCAACCGCCTGATCCATCAGATCAAGGAGTTAGGCGTGCGCGCGGGCCTGGCGGTCAATCCTGCGACGTCGCTCTCCGTGCTCGACGAGATCCTGCCCTATATCGATCTGCTCCTGATCATGAGCGTGAACCCCGGCTTCGGAGGCCAATCCTACATCCCGACCTCGACCGCGAAGATCGCCGCCGCCCGCAGGTTGATCGCCGAACGCGACCTTTCGATCGAGCTGGAAGTGGATGGCGGAGTATCGCTCGACAACGTCGTCGAGGTCTTTCGCGCAGGCGCGGAAACCGTGGTGATGGGCGCGGGTCTGTTCGGCACGCCCGATCCGGCCGCGACGCTGCGCCAGGTGCGCGATGTAGTTGCGCATTCTTCGAACGCGCGGATGGAGCGGTCGAATTCATTCGACCGTTAGACCGTTGACCGAGGACGAGCTTGTCGCCGCGATGGTGGACGCCCTCGGCGCGCCGCCGCGCAAGCTGCGGGTCGGGATCGGCGACGACGCCGCGGCGTGGAAGGTCGACTCGCACCATTTAAGCCTGTTGACCACCGACATGCTGCTCGACGGCGTGCATTTCCGCCTTGCCGAGACGACCGCGTCGGCGCTCGGCCATAAGGCGCTGGCGCAGAATCTCTCGGACATCGCAGCGATGGGTGGCTGGCCCACCGTCGCGGTCATCGCGCTCGGGCTCACTCCGGCTGTTGACGAGACGTGGGTGCGAGAGTTCTATCGCGGCGTTGCGGCGTTGGCTAAAAGCGCGCGCTGCGCGATCGCCGGAGGCGACATCGTGCGCGCGCCGGCGCTGATCATCAGCGTGACGGTCGCGGGCGAGGTCCGCCGGACGCGCATGCGCCTGCGAAGCGGCGCGCGCGCGGGCGACGTCGCCGCCGTGACCGGCCCGCTCGGCCTCGCGGCGGCGGGCTTGAAGACGCTAGGCGCCGGCGCGGCAGTCGTGATCGACGCGGGATCGCTCGAGGCCGTCCGCGCCGCCTACTTCACGCCGCAGCCGCGCCTGGGCGAAGGCCGCTACCTGGGATCGCAGCGCTCGGTGCGCGCGTTGATGGACATATCGGATGGGTTGTCCACCGACGCGACTCGGATGGCCAAAGCATCCAAGCTTGACGTCGTGCTGGATGCTGCGGCGCTCGTTCCCGACCGGGCATTGACCACGGCTGCGTCGGCGTTAGACTTGGATCCGATGGATCTCATGCTCAACGGCGGCGACGATTATGAGTTGCTCGCCGCGATCGAACCGCGTGCGTTCAAGCACGTCGCGGACGGGTTTCGCAAACGCTTCGGTCGCCCGCTCGCAGCGTTGGGCCGGTTCGCACCGGGCGACGGGCGAGTCTGGATCGATCGCCTAGGAAAACGCGAGGCGGTCGCGCCCGCCGGCTACGACCACCTAAATCGAGCGTAGTCCCCGCTCGGATGTAGTCCCGGCCTCTTGAGGCCGGGCCCGTAGCAGATGCGCTAAACGGCTCGGACGACCCGCCGCGATTTCAGACAGGTGGTGCACACGCGCGCGGTCTTCACCGTGCCGCGCTCGACGACTCGCACCGATTGCAGATTGGGCAGCCAGCGGCGGCGCGTCTTACGCATCGAGTGACTGACATTGTTGCCCGATGCGGGGCCTTTGCCGCAGACGTCGCAACGCTTTGCCATGAGGGGTTCCTCTCAGATGAACAAGAATGACCACGGTATAGTACCACACAACGGATAGCCGCTTCAAGAGGAAACGCCTGGGTGCAGATAACCAGTTGCGACGGAAAGCTATTTGCCGATTTCCTCGTAGCCGGCACGTATTTCTTGCGCAAGTACCGCTCCGTCGTCAACGATCTCAACGTCTTTCCCGTGCCCGACGGCGACACCGGCACGAACATGTTCTTCACCGTCCGCTCGGCCATGGTCGAGGCGCACAAGGAGCGCTCCAGGGCGCTCAAAGACGTCGCCGCCGCGGCCGCCCAGGGTTCGCTGATGGGCGCGCGCGGCAACTCGGGGGTGATCATCTCCCAGATGTTCCGCGGTTTCGCCTACGAGGTGCGCCACCGCGACTCCATCAACACGCTCGAATTTTCCAGCGCGCTCGCCGAAGGCGTGTCCGCCGCACGCAAGGCGCTCCTGAAGCCGGTTGAGGGCACCATCCTTTCGGTCGCTGGGGCCGCAGCGAACGCGTGCTTCAAGGCCGCTGCCGGCGAACCAGATTTTTATGCCGTCCTGCATGCGACGGTCGCTGCGGCAAACGAAGCGCTCGAGAAGACGCCCGAACAGCTCGCCATCCTCAAGGAAGCCAAAGTCGTCGACGCCGGCGGTCAAGGATTCGTCTACTTCATGGAAGGCATCTTGCGCATGCTGCCCGGCCGCGCGCCTTATACCACCGCATTCCCGCGCAATCCCGTCAGGCGCACGACGTTCACCGCCAAGCAGAAAGTCGAAACGCATCGCTTCTGCACCGAGTTCGTGCTCTCGAAAACGCAGACCGAAGCGGACTCGCTGCGCTCACTGCTCACGCCGCACGGCGATTCGCTCATCGTCGCCGGCGGCGACGGCACGATCCGCGTGCACATCCACACCGATTATCCGGAGAAGGTCGCCGACATGGCGCGCGAGCTGGGCGACGTCTCGCGCCTCAAGATCGACAACATGGAAGAGCAGCACAACGTGCTGGTCGTCGATCGCGAATCCAAGCCGCGCGGCATCGTCGCCGTGGCGCCGGGCGAGGGCTTCGCGAAGATCTTCAAAGAGCTTGGCGCCGACGTCGTGGTGATCGGCGGCGCGACCATGAATCCGTCGGTGAAAGATCTGCTGGTGGCGGCCAACAAAGTGCTCGCCCCGGTCGTCTATCTCATGCCCAATGACAAGAACATCATGCTTGCCGCCAAAGAAGTCGACGCGCTCAGCGACAAGCGCGTCGTCGTCATCCCCACCCGCACGGTCGCCGATGGGATCGCTGCGCTCTTCGGCCTGCTCAACCGGCCTGACGATCCTGCGGTCACGCCGGACGAGGCGCTGGCGGATTCGCTCGTCGCAGGTTCTGGTTCGATCTTTCGCGCCGGTCGCGAGGCGCAGATCGGCGGCGTGGCGGTCGAACGCAATCAGCTGGTCGGCGCGCTAGAGGCGCGCGACGGCCAGGCCGAGCGGCTCGTTGAAGGAGCGGATGCGGCAGCCATCGCAGTCGCGATGGTGCGCGGCTCGGTCAGCTCCGATCCATCGCTGATCACGCTCTACTACGGGCACGCGCGGCGGCGCAAAGAGGCAGAAGCCATCGCGCATACGCTCAAAGAGACGTTCCCCTCATCGGCCGTCGAGGCGTACTACGGCGGCCAGGCGACATCGGATTACGTGATTTCGATTGAACGATAGCGACGTCATCATCGCGATCGACGGCATGGGCGGCGATCTTGCGCCCGACGCGATCGTCGCCGGCGCCTGCCGCGCAGCGCGCGAATGGGGCTGCCGCATCCTGCTGGTGGGCGATCGCTCGGCGCTCGAACCGCTGCTCAAACGCGAAGGCGCGCCGGCCAACGTCTCGATCGTCGCGACCTCCGAGACCGTCGCTATGGACGAAGCGCCGGCGATCGCGGTGCGTCGCGGCGGCGCCACCTCGATGGGCAAGACGATCGATCTAGTGCGCGATGGAGAGGCGCACGCCGCGTTCTCGGCCGGCAACAGCGGTGCATTCCTCGCCCTAGCGACCATCCGGCTTTCGCGCTTGCCGGGCATCGCACGTCCGGGCTTTGCGACTGCGTGGCCCGCGCACAAGGGACCGATGCTGCTGGTGGACGCAGGCGCCAACGTCGACTGCAAAGCCGAGTGGCTCGTGCAGTTCGCGGTCATGGGCAGCGCGTACTCGCGTGCCGTGCTCGGCATCCCGGATCCAAAAGTGGGCTTGCTATCGGTCGGTGAGGAGGAGAGCAAGGGCAACGCGCTGACAGCCGAGGCGTTTCCGCTGCTCTCGGCGGCGCCGATCCATTTCATCGGCAACGTCGAAGGCCGCGACCTGCTGCTCGGCGACGCCGACGTCGTCGTGGCCGATGGCTTCGTCGGCAACGTCGCGCTCAAGACGGCCGAAGGCACGAGCGAGTATATCTTCAAGCTGTTGCGCGAGGCCATCGAGGAGGCGCCGATCCACGTCAAGGCGGGTGCTGCGTTGCTGCGGCCGGTGTTCCGCGGCGTGCGCTCGCGCTTGGACCATCGCTACCATGGCGGCGCGCCGCTGCTTGGCGTGCGCGGCAACTGCATCATCGGGCACGGGCGCGCCGACGCGCTCACCGTCTACCACGCGTGCAAGATGGCGTTGCGCGCCGCGCGCCAGGACCTTGTCGGCTCGATCGAGCGCATGCTCGCGCCGGCGGCGGCACAGGCATGAGCGCCAAGATCGCGATCGTCACCGACTCCATCAGCGACCTCGGAGCCCTAGCGGTCGACATCACGGTCGTACCCCTCACCATCACCTTCGGCGCCCAGCAGTTCCTCGATGGCGTCGACCTCACGCCCGAGCAGTTCTATGACAAGCTCCAACGCGATCCGAACCAGCCGACGACCTCACAGCCGACGCCCGCGTCGTTCGCCACCGAGTATACGCGCTTGCTCGACGCCGGCGCCGAGCACGTCGTCTCGCTGCACGTGTCGGCTGCGCTTTCCGGCACGTACAACTCCGCATCGCTGGCGGCGCAGCAGGTGGCACCCGATCGCATCACGGTCATCGACACGCGCAACGCATCCGCCGGCCAGGGGTTGCTGGTCCTGGGCGCGCGCGACCAAGCCGCGCGCGGCGATTCGGTGCAGGCGATCGTCGACCAATGCAACGCGGACATCCCCAACGATCAGCTGTACGCCGCGATCCCCAACTTGACGTATCTGGCGCGCGGTGGCCGGATCGGGCCGCTGCAGAGCGTGCTGGGCAACGTCTTGCAGATCGTCCCCATCATCACGCTCAAAGACGGCCTCGTCGCCGAACACAGCAAAGTGCGCACGTTCGCGCGCGCGGTCGACCAGATCATCGACATCGTCGCCTCGAAGGTGCCGCGCAAGAACCATGCGCGTGCCGCGGTGATGCACTCGGTCGCGCCGGAGCTGGCCGAGAAAGTGCGCAAACGCATCCAAGAGGCGATCGAGCCTGCTTCGCTCATCACGACGTGCGCCGGACCGACGGTTGGCACCCATGCCGGCCCAGGCGCGGTAGGAGTGTTCTTCATCCCATAATGCGCAAAGTGAACACCGATGATCTGACCGAGCTGACCTGGAAGTCTCCCAAGGGAAAATTCGAGGGTGCCGGCCGCGAGGTGTCGGAGGCGCTGGGCCGCAAGCCGCAATCGACCGACCTCAAGGAGCGCCATCCGTTCGACGTCGAGATCCTGCGCATTCCCGCGGGCAAGACGCCGTATCCCTACCACGCGCACAGCGCGCAGTGGGAGTTCTATCACGTGATCTCGGGCAACGGCAAAGTACGTCATAAGGATGGGACCGAGCCTATCGCGGCGGGGGATGC
>DATFYX010000042.1 GCA_035314825.1 Candidatus Eremiobacteraceae bacterium | reverse complement strand
TCAGTTAGATAGAATTAAGTATTCTTAACATTTCCACGTATTGGATTTCCACACATTGGATTCTGCGACGCTCGCGAACTCGAAGGACGGCTTTGAAAAAGGTACTTCACCTGATCACGATGCTTGCGGTGTCGTCGCGAGTATTGCGATTATTCGGGCGTCAGTTATGGATTTGTT
This sequence comes from Candidatus Eremiobacteraceae bacterium, assembly GCA_035314825.1. Taxonomy (NCBI): domain Bacteria; kingdom Bacillati; phylum Vulcanimicrobiota; class Vulcanimicrobiia; order Candidatus Eremiobacterales; family Candidatus Eremiobacteraceae; species Candidatus Eremiobacteraceae bacterium. The sequence goes on along the minus strand of DATFYX010000042.1, from coordinate 24,867 downwards.
ACAACGGCGGCTTAGACTAGAGCCGATGGATCTCTATATGCTTTCGGGCGAGCTGTCCGAACGAGTTGTTGAGACGCTTGTCGGTTCCAAGTTCGACACTCTTTAAGAGTTGAAGACGATAACATTGTTTCGGCCCGTCGGGGAGGTCGAACTCGAGTTGGTTCGCCAAGCAGCATTCCGCATTTTCCCACCTCGGCTTCCCGGCCAGCCTATTTTCTATCCCGTTCTAAGCGAGGAGTATGCATCGCAGATCGCGCGAGATTGGAACGCTAAAGACGGTAAGAAAGGCCACGTGCTACGTTTTGAGGTCGAAGCCGACTATATTTCGAAATATCAGGTCCATCAAGTTGGGAGCCGGATTCATCAGGAGTATTGGATCCCCGCCGCGGAACTGGACGAGTTTAACCGCCACATCGTCGGCCTCATCGAGCTTATCGCGACGTACTAAGGCCTTGCAGGTGTTCCCAAGAATGCCGCATCCTGAGGGGGTCTAAGTACTACCCCAGGTGCGCATCCGGTTGACAGGGGCGGCCCTCTCCAATATAATAAGGCCATTAACCATTAGGAGCTAAACAAAGGCCGAATGAAAGACGAAACTGCCACTGTTCCAAACGTCCCGGAGAGCGACATGGCTCTCTTGCGGAAGGGCCTCAAAGGTTACTGCAGCTCCACCCATGGCGACTTCGACACCGTCAACCTGATCGTCACGCTGCGCCGCACGGTCAGCGAATTGACCAACATGCTCGAAGCGGTGACCGGCGACGTCCGAGTCACGCCCGGGCGCATCAACATCCTCATGACCCTCGACTCCCAGCCGGAAAAGCGTCTGCCGCTTTCCGAGCTTGGTGAATACCTTGTGGTCACCCGCGCGAACATCACCGGATTGGTCGACGGCCTGGTCAAAGACGGCCTCGTGCGCCGGATCGATCACCCAGACGACCGCCGCATGGTGCTCGCCGAGCTGACCGAGAAGGGTAAGAAGTTCATAACCTGGTTCGCGCCGCGCCATCAAGAGCTCGTCAAGCGCATCGGCAGCTGCCTCTCCGCAGATCAAAAGTCGAAAATCGTCGCCTGGCTCGACGCGATGCGAACCCACCTTCGCGACCTGCCCATCGAGCGACTCGACCCATTCCCCGACTAGGACACATACATGGCTGACAAACCCGAAAACCATAGCAGGCGGCGCATTGTCATTCCAATCGTCGTCGGGCTAGCAGTTCTGATCCTCGCCATCGGAATTCCCTATCTTATATATGCGTCGCGCCACGTCTCGACCGACGACGCCCAGATCGACGGCAACATCACGACCATCGCGCCCAAGGTCAAAGGGCAGGTCACGAACATCACCGTCGACGACAACTCGACCGTGCACAAGGGCGACGTGCTCGTCACCCTTGACGATCGAGACCTGAAGGCGGCGGCCGAGCAGGCCCAAGCGGCATACGACCAGGCCCTCGCATCGCACAACGCGGCGGTCATCGGCGTGCCGCAGCAGGCAGCGGTGACGTCGGCGCAGATCGCGCAGGCGGACGCCGGCATCGGACAAGGGCAAAGCGGCGTGACCAACGCCCAGGCCGCGCTCTTATCCGCGCAGGCACAGCTCAAAGCCGCTGAGGCCAATCTGACCAAGGCGAGCAAAGACGAGGCGCGCTCCCGGCAGTTAGTCGCCCAAGGGGCGATCTCTCAGTCAGAAGCCGATGCCACATCGGCGCAATACCAATCCGCGCTTGCGGCGCGCGACTCTGCCAATCAGGGCGTGCTCGAGGCCCGAGCGGGATTGGAACGCGCGCAGGCCCAGCTCGCCGGAAACGCTGCCGCACTCATGCAGGCGCAGACCGGCACGGATACCACGAAGATAAAGGAAGCGCAGGCCAACACCAGCGCCGCGGAAGTGGGCGCCGCCAAGGCCGTCCTCGACGCCGCCAAGCTCCAGCTCTCATACGCCACCATCCGCGCGCCGGTCGATGGCGTCGTGAGCAAGCGGTCGGTCAATGTCGGCGACTTCGTCAACCCGGGCCAAGCGCTCATGGCAATCGTCGATCCGAAGAACATCTGGGTCACCGCCAACCTCAAAGAGACGCAGATGAACAACCTGCGCGTGGGCCAGCCGGCGACCATCAAAGTCGACGCCTACCCGCACGAGAAGTTCCGCGGTACTGTCGAGAGCCTCTCGCCGGCGACCGGCTCGACGTTCGCGCTGATCCCGCCCGACAACGCGACCGGCAACTTCACCAAGGTCGTGCAACGCGTGCCGGTGCGGATCAAGATCGACCAATCGTCGGATCCCAACCACCTGCTGCGTCAGGGGCTATCCGCCGAAGTCACCGTCGACACGAGCAACCACTAGCGCGCCATGCAGTCGCGCCTGATCGGCAATAAGTGGCTGATCTCCATCCCCGTCATGCTGGCGGCGCTGACGGCCGTGCTCGACGCCAGCATCGTCAACGTCGCCCTCCCGAACATGCAATCGTCGTTCGGCGCGGGCGTGGACGAGATCGACTGGGTCATCACCGGCTATCTCATCAGCAACGTCATCATCATCCCGACCACGGGTTGGCAGTCCAGCATTTTCGGGCTGCGCCGTTATTTCGTGTTCAGTCAGGTCGTGTTCGTGGTGGCTTCACTGCTGTGCGGACTGTCGTGGAGCCTCAACTCGCTCATCTTCTTCCGCATCTTGCAGGGCATCGGCGGCGGCGCCATCTTGCCGGTGTCGCTCACGATCTTGCTCGAAGCGTTCCCGCCTCAGGAATTCGCGATGGCCTCGGCGCTCTACGGCATCGGCGCCACGCTCGGCCCGGCCATCGGCCCGACGCTCGGCGGCTGGCTCACCGACACCCTGTCATGGCCATGGATCTTCTTCGTCAACGTGCCGCTGGTGTCGCTCTCGATCTTCTTCACCTTCATGTTCATCCACGAGAATCGCGAGGTGACGGCGAAGCGCGCCGGCGCTCCGATCGACCTATGGGGCCTGATTTTCGTGGCGGTCTGGCTCGGCACGCTGCAAGTCGTGCTCCAAGAGGGTCAAAAGGACGACTGGTTCCAATCGCCCTTCATCTTCTGGATGACCTTCGTCTCGGTGCTCTCCTTCGTCGCGTTCATCTTCGTCGAGCTCACCGAGCCCCATCCGCTCATCAACATCCGCATCTTCAAGAACCGCAACTTCACGCTGGGCTCGGTCGCCGGCGCGATGCTCGGCGCCGCGCTGTTCGGCATGCTGTTCTTGGTGCCGCTGTTCACCGGCGATCTGCTCCATTATACGGCGTTGCAGATCGGGCTGCTGCTGCTGCCCGCGGCGATGGTGAGCCTGGTGATGTTCCCGATCGTCGGGCGCGCGTCGTCGTTCGTGGACGCGCGCATCCTCATCGGCTTGGGGCTGGCGATCTTCGCCTGCGCGCTGTACCTGCAAAGCCGCGTCGATCTCTCCGTCAGCTACGGCGAGCTGATGTGGATCCAGATCCTCCGTGGCGCGTCGTTGCCACTGATGTTCACCTCGATCGGCGCCATCTCGCTCACCACGCTCAAACCGAACGAGCGCGCCGACGGTTCATCGCTCTTCAACCTCACGCGCACGCTGGGCGGCTCATTCGGTATCGCCATCTTGGCGACGTTCTTGGTCAACCGCGAGCGTTATCATTTCGAGCGCTTCGGTGAAGCGATCACGCAGTATTCCCATGTCACACAAGCTCAGTTGGCGCAAATCGCCGGGGGTTTTGTCGCGCGCGGCGGCTCCGATGCGGTCACCGCGTCGCAACAGGCGCTGGCAGCGCTTTCGGGCCGACTGTACGCGCAGGCGTTCACGGCAGGCTTCCAGGACGCGTCGCTCATGCTCGGGCTCGCGCTCATCGCCACAATGATCATCATCCCGTTTTTCAAGCCGACCCCGCGCGGTGGCGGCGCGCCAGCTCCCGCTGCGGCCGAGTGAATCCGGCCCGCGAATGGATTCGGCAGGCCCGCAGCGTAAGGGCGGCGGCATGATCGTCAGACTTGACCTTGAGGACACTTTCGGGGACATCGTGCGCAAGACGGCGCGCGCCAAAGGCATCCCGCTCGGACAGCTCGCAGTCAGCGCCGGCGTCGATCCGTCACACGTCGAGCGATTCACCAAAGATGCGGCCACGCCGACCGAGGCGGAGGCGCGCTCGCTCGCGACCGCCTTGGGGCTTGATCCGGGCAAACTCGCCGACATCGCGTTCGGGCGCTGGCGTCCGGCCGAGAATCCGTTGCCCTCGCACATCGGGCATCAGGTCAACAAGCCGCATCCCAGCAACGGCTATTTCGTCATCCTCGAACAGCAACGGCTGGCGGCGTTCGTCGACCCCGGCGGCAGCGTCCCCAATATCGTGCAGACGCTCAAACGCTCGCCGGTCAAGCTCGATTATATCCTCGTCACGCACAAGCACGCGGATCACATCGACGGTGTGCCGGACCTGCGGGCCGCGTTTCCAAGCGCCCGCATCGCGGTGCATAAGCTCGATGCGCCCGCGCTGGGCGACCTGGCGCGCGGCGCGCTCAACGTCGGCGACGGCGACTCGCTGCCGTTCGGCGACGGCGCGATCCGCGTCGTCCATACGCCCGGCCATACGGATGGATCGATCTGCTTCATCTATCAGGGTTCGGCGTTCACCGGCGATACGCTGTTCGCAGGCTCGGTCGGCGGCATCTTCGGCGATATGACCGGCTACGACGATCTGCTGCGCACCACCAAGCTCAAGATCTTCTCGCTGCCCGACGACACGGTCGTGCTGCCCGGTCACGGCCCGCCGTCGACGATCGGGCAAGAGCGCGAACACAATCCGTTCTTTTGATAGGATAGCGTATGGCAGAGGTGTGCACTCATATCGACCAGATCAAGGATGTGAAACCGCGCACGCCTGAAGGCTGCGAGGAATGTTTGAAGACGGGCAGCGATTGGGTCCACCTGCGCTTATGCCTCGAGTGCGGCCACGTCGGCTGCTGCGACAGCTCGCCGAACAAGCACGCGACCAAGCATTTCCATGCGACGAAGCATCCGATCGTGCAGTCGTTCCAGCCCGGCGAAGACTGGCGCTGGTGCTACATCGACGAAGTGGTGTTCTAATCGACGCTTAACTGCGGCGCGGGCGCGTCCCGCAGGCGATGGGGAGGGGCTCGACGAAGACGCCGCGCCTATGTCCAAGAGTGCGTTCTACGTCGCGGCGGCGCTGTGCGCGGCCGCGGCCCTTTTCACGGCCTGCAGCCAGAACGCGGGCTTCGGCCCGCCGCCGGTCCCCGGACCGCCTGCCCCCGGACCGCAGTCGTCGGGTGCGCTCAACGGCTCTCCCGGTCCGCTGGGTAGCGGCGCGCTCGCGTATTCTTCGGCCTCTCCGGGCGCCTCGGACGCGCTCACCGTTGTAAGCGCCACCGGGCGCTACGCGTATGACGGGTCCGAAACCGATCCGGTCAAAGCGCCGCGCTTCCTCGAGCTCGCCTTCGCGCTCAAGAATCCATCCGCCAAAGCGATCACACTCTCGAAGCTTTCCGTCGCGAGCGACGCCGGCGTCGCGATCGGCGATGACAAGCTGGCGATCACGATCGCGCCGGGCGCCACCACCGACGTGACGCTGGTCGCGTTCAAGACCAAGAAAGATGCCGGCTACGTCAAAGCCGTGACGATGACGTTCGAGGACGATAAAGGCGACAAGCTCACCTCGGGCAGCGCCGACCTGCCGCCCACCGATCTGCCGTTCGTGCCGCTCGACATCAAGGATCCCAAAGGCGGCGCGACCGTCGACGGCGTCGAGGTCTCTGCGGTGCAGGTCGCCAGCGGCGGAGTGCACTACGAAGTGACGTTCGCGTTGACCAACGCGGCAGATACGAAGGTCGATATCGACGGATTCACGATCGGTCCGCCCAAGATGCCGACGACCAAGGCGGCGATCCTGCTCACCATCCCGCCGCGCACGACGACGGGTTTCATCAGCATCGTCATGCCGTTCAAGGGCAAGACATTGCCCGACGGCGATTACGCGGTCAACGCGGTCAACGGCAGCGCGACGGTCGCCAAGTCGACCGGCGCAATGCTCTAACTAGCGCTCGCGGCGGCGGAGAACCCATGGCGCAAGAACGAGATCTGCTCGAGCTTGATGCGGTATTCGTCGGTGCAGGGCCGGCCAGTCTTGCCGGCGCCATCAGGCTCGCGCAACTCTACGCCGAGCACAACGCCGCGGTCAAGGCGGGCTCCAAGCCCGGCCCCGAGCTGTCGACCGACAACATCCTTGTCATCGACAAAGCGCGCGCGATCGGCGACCATGGCATTTCCGGCGCGGTGATGGATCCGCGCGGCATGCGAGAGCTGTTCGGCGATTTTCTCGCCGCCGGATGTCCGGTCGAATCGCCGGTCACCTCCGACGCGCTGTGGTTCATGACCAAAGGCGGCCACATCAAAGCCCCTATCCAGCCGCCGATGATGAACAATAGCGGCAAGTACGTCGCCAGCCTCAACAAACTCGTCAAGTGGCTGGCGGAGCAGGCCGAAAAGCTCGGCGTCCAAGTCTTCCCCGAATTTCCGGGCCAGGAGATCCTGCTCGACGGTGAACGCGTCATCGGCGTGCGCGTCGGCGACAAAGGTTTGGACAAGAATCGCCAGCCCAAACGCAACTACGAACCGGGTCCTGATCTCATCGCGAAGGTGACCGTGCTGGGCGAAGGCCCGCGCGGCACGCTTGCCAAGCAGCTTGGCCGCAAATTGCCACAACTGACGGACGGCAAACATCCACAAGTCTATTCAATAGGCATCAAGGAGCTGTGGCAGATGCCCAAGGGCTCGACGCCCGCGGGCCAAGTGATCCACACGCTGGGCGAGCCGCTCGACAACGACACGTTCGGCGGCGGCTTCATCTACTCTATGGCGGACGACATCTGGGATGTCGGATTTGTGGTCGGGCTCGACTATGAGAACCCGTTGCTCGAGCCGCACGCCGAGTTCCAGAAATTCAAGCAGCACCCAAGCGTTGCCAAGCTGCTATCCGATGGCCAGATGTTCCGCTACGGCGCCAAGGCGATCCCCGAAGGCGGCTGGTTTGCGATGCCGCGGCCGTACGCCGACGGCGTACTGCTGATCGGCGACACCGCCGGCATGCTCAACCCGCTCAAACTCAAAGGCATCCACCTCGCGATGAAGTCGGGCATGCTCGCCGCAGAGACGATCTACGAGGCGATCGTCAAGGGCGATTCGTCAGCGGCGGGGCTGGCGCCATATCAGCAGCGCATCGAGTCGTCGTGGATCCGCTCGGATCTCTATCCGGCGCGCAATTTCCATCAAGGGTTTGATGCGGGCCGGCTCGCCGGTCTGTTCAACGTTTCGCTCGGCATGATCACCGGCGGGCGCGGTTTCGGCATCCACGATCGGTTGCCGGGCAAAGCCGGCTACGAGCGCATGGAGAAGCTGGTCGATTATTTCGGGCGCAACGTGCCCGGCTTCGAACGCCCCGTCTACGACAATAAGCTGACGTTCAACAAACTGGATGACGTCTTCCGCAGCGGCACCTCGCACGACGAGGACTCGCCCTGCCACCTGCTGGTCGCGGACACCGATGTCTGCGCGACGCGCTGCGCCGCGGAGTACGGCAACCCGTGCCAGTACTTCTGTCCGGCTGCGGTCTATGAGATGATCCCGGCCGCGACCGGCGCACCGCCGATCGCCAAAGACGGCTTCGCCGACTCCGGCAAGCGACTCCAGATCAACTTCGCGAACTGCGTCCACTGCAAGACGTGCGACATCATGGATCCGTACCAGATCATCGATTGGGTGCCGCCCGAAGGCGGCGGCGGCCCGGTCTACACCGGCCTGTAGCGCTCCTATATGGAGCGGTCGAATTTATTCGACCGTGCCAAAGACGTGCCAACCGCGCGGTCGAATGCCGCACGCCGGAGTATCTAGCGCTATGACCCGACCCCGACCACGCGCCTGGCGCGCCACGACCTCAGCGCTCGCGCTGGCCGTGTGCGTATTGGCCGGCTTTTCCAGTCGTGGGGACGCGGCGGCATCCTCGCCGCAAGACGAGCTGCGCGGCGCGCTGACTCAACTTTCCGCCAATTACGGCGCCGTCACGCGCAAGATGGGCCCGGACCAGGCCGCGAACCTCGAAGAGCGACTCGACACGGATCTCGGCTGGATGCCTGATGCGACGCCACCGCCAGGCTATTCGAACGAGCAGTGGAGCACGCGGGTCGCGATGCAGGCGCATCTCGACGCCAGCATCGTGGCGCAAGTAGTGGGCGTTTCGGCGCCGATCGCGGGAGTGCAGGGCCTAGCCGAACGGCTTATCGTCTCGCGCAAGGACGGCATGCTGGCGCCGTTCACGCTGTACGTGCCCCCGCATCTCGCCACCGAGCCGACGCTCGTCGTGCTGCTGCACGGCAATCCTCAGTACGATTCCGAGATCCTCGCAAGCCGCTTCTTCCGCCAGTTCGCCGATGACAGCGGCGTGATCGTGGCCGCGCCATACGGCCGCGGCATATACGATTTCGCCTCGCCTGCCGACGACGAGGTCTACCAGGTCACTGACGAGGTGGCGGCAGCATACCACGTCGCGCCCAAGCGCGTGTACTTGGTCGGCTACTCGATGGGCGGCTTTTCCGTCTTCAAGATCGGCCGGCAGTACCCGGCCCGCTGGAACGCCGTGATGGCGATCGCCGGCGCGGCCTTAGGCAGCGAGATCGAATTGGTCCGCGCCGCATTCCAGCACACGCGGGTCTACGTCATCACGGGCACGGCCGACGAGAGCATCCCCACGACCTATCCGCAGAACACCGCGATCTACTTGAATAGCGTCGGCGTGCCCACCGGGCTGTACGTGGTGCCTGCCGGCACGCACGCGATCGTCACGCTCGCCCCGACGATATCCGCGGCATGGCACGACATGTTGAGCGGGAAGATCCGCGCAAGCGCATGGCCGTCGGGCTTTGCCGGGACGCCCTCGAACCTGCCGGCCTCGATCAACCTGCCGACCGGCTACCGTTCGTGACGGTCGAATAAATTCGACCGCTCCATCCCGTCGGGTGAGTGCTCTATTTCTTGAAAGTCTGTTCGAAAAGCGCGTTGACCCAACCGAAGCTCTCGCGCGTGTACTTGCGTGGATCGTTCACGTCGAACGACTCGTGCAGCGCGCCGTCGCCGGCGCTCGAGGCGGCAAGCGCTGCGACCACCAGTCGACGTTCCGTATTGTCCGTGGCCGTCCGGTACTCGACCACCAAACTGAGCGGCCAGACGTAATTGCCGGGCGTGTGCGAACTGCCGATGCCCGACGCGAATCTGCCGCGGTAGTAATACGGGTCTGCGCTGCTCAAGATGAAGCGTCGCGTAGTCGCGTAGACGCCAGGATCCACTCGATAGCCGAACAGCGGCACCGAAAGCAGACTCGGGGTGTTCGCGTCGTCCATGAACTTCGCGTGGCCGCGGCCATCGATCTCATAGGCGTAGATGCGCCCCACCATCGTGTTGAAGACGGCCTTGTGGGCGAGCGCATCGTCGATCCGGTCTGCGATCCCGTCCGCCCTGCGCGCTTCTTGCGGGTCGGCGTAGAAGTCGCGCATGAGCCGCGCGATGGTGCGCAGCGTGACCGACGCCAGCATGTTCTCCGGAATGTTGTAGTTATACGACTGCGCCTCATCGCTTGGCCGATATGCGCTCCAGACGAGGCCGATAGTCGGGTCGATCGGGTGCTCGTTGTGATGGTAGGACGACATCGTCGCGTGGTGTTGCTCGACCTCGAGGGTGTGCAACACCGCGCGCATCTCCAGCAGCAACGGATGATCGTAGATACCGCGATCGCTTGCCGCGCGCCCGTAATCGTCCGCCAAGAGCACCGGGTAGCACAGCGAATCGATCTCGAACTTGCGCTCGATCGGCAGATAGCCGCGCGAGAACGCGTTGGCATACGGGTCGATGACGATGAGCCGTTCCTGACGCGCGATGACGCCGCGCGCCAGGCGCCGGTCGTGCAGGATGGAGCGCGTCTGGATGCTCGAGTCGCGCAGCCACATCGCGTCGATGTCGCCGGTGCTGACATATGTCGTCTTGTCCGGCGCGGCAAAGAAAAGGGCCGCGTTCATGGCCGCGGCGCGATTGTAAATCGACACGAGCGTATCCGGCAAGGCCGGCGTGATGGAGAGCAGGACGGTGAGCAAGCCCCCGAGGGCGGTGAGCAACGCCATCTATATCGAACGTTTGTTCTAGTAGGCCGGAATTCCTACGGCCCGAGCCAGCGCACGATCGCGACTTGCTCGTCGTCGACGATCACGCTGACCACACCCGATGCGAAGCGGATCTTCGTCGGGCCATCAGCGGCAAGACGGACGTACAGCGTGGCGCGGTCGATACGCTCGCCTTGGCGCGAGGTTTCGCGCACGACCAGCGTGCGTTCGTTCTCGACGCCGAGATAATCGTAGACGATGCTTTCGATGAACGGCTGGACCGAGCGCGTCGTGGTGCCGTCGAAGCCGTCGTGGCTGGCGCCGCGCTCTTGCTGGATCTTGATGTCGATATGGACCTCTGCGAAGAGCCGATCGCCGATCGTCGCACGGTGCGCGCCGCTCTTGGGAAATGCGAGCGTCGGCTCCCACTTAGTGGTACCTCTGCTGAATTGCGACGACGGCTCTTGCGGACCGATTTCCGTGGTCCAGCGCCTTGATCTCGGCACTTAAACACCCCCGGCCATGCCAATGCTCACGGGTTCGTAGGGTCCCTATTGCCATATCGGCAGTTCGGGCTGGCAAATCCAGAATCTGGAGGAACGGGACGCCTCGCGCAGACGCCGAAACCTAAGCCCGCGGAGGTCCGCCCTTGAGCGAAACCTTGAGTGAAGCCGCGCAGATCGCCCCGACCGAGCACGCCGGTTCGGGCTTAACCCCGCAAGAGGCGGGCGGCACGGTGGACGTCATCGTCGTGCTCGGTCATGACGAGCTCGGCATCGAAGTATGCCGAGGCCTTGCGCGCGCCGGCAGACGCGTCAGCGCGGTATGGCCCGGCCGCGAGCACGACGTCGAGATCAGCGATCCTTTGATCTCCAACGTCTTCGGCGATGCGCGCCGCCCGGCGGTGCTCTCGCAGGCCGGCGTGCGCGTCGCGGGCACCATTCTCGCCATCACTTCGGACGACCAGCTCAACCTGCGCGTCGTGCTCGCCGCGCGCGATCTCAATCCGCGCATCCGCATCGTGCTGCGCCAATTCAACCGCTGGCTCGGCCGCAAGATCGTCAATAACCTGGACAACAGCGAAGCGGTCAGCCCGGAGACGTTTTCAGCGGCCACCTTTGCCGCGTCGTGCCTCAACCCGAGCGTCTATCAGGCGATCGAGTTCCCGCGCTACTCCGAACACCTGCTCACCTTCTGCCGCGCCGACAGCGCCAAGCTGGACTGCGCCGGCCGCTCGGTCGGCGCGGTGCAAGCTGCTCGGCATTGGCAGGTGCTGGCGATCGACCAGCGCGCCTTCCCGCCGGACGAGGAGACGATACCAGAAGGTGCGACCGTGACGTTCGCGAGTTTGCTTGAGCACGCGCCCAGGTCTGCGGCCGAGGCCTCGACGCAACGCTCGCTGGTCGTGCGCCCGCGCGAGACCTTCTGGCAGCGGCTGATACGGCGACGCTATGACCCGGTGTTGGTCTCGATGTACGCGGCCCTCGCAGGGCTGCTGGTGTTCGCCACGATCTTCTTCCACACCAAGCTCGGATTGCGGATGTTCGATGCGTTCTACTTCGTCATCACAACAGCGACGACCACCGGTTTCGGCGACATCTCCCTGCTGCACAGCGACGACATGGCAAAAGCGGTCGGTATGCTGGTCATGGCCGGCGGCATCGCCATCACCGGCACGCTGCTTGCGTATCTGACCGCCACCATCACCCGCCGCTCGCTCGAGTTTGCGCGGGGCCGCCACCCGGTCACCGGCCGCGGGCACATCGTGGTGTGCGGCTTCGGCAACGTCGGCGCACGCGTGACCCAGTATCTGCTGCACGCGGGCTATCGCGTCGCGGTCATCGACCGCAATCCGAATGAGGCGCTGGCGGATGACGTGCGCGCGCTCGGCGCGCATGTGATGACCGCCGATGCGACGAGCGAGGGCGCACAGGAGATGACTCGCGTCGCGCATGCGGCGGCGCTGTTGGCGGTGACGGATAGCGACAGTGCGAATCTCGAAGTGGCCTTGACCGCGCTCGCCTACGCGCCTGACCTGCCGATCGTCATGCGCATCGCTGACCCGACCATGGCCAAATCAGTCGAGCGGCATTTCCGCATCCGCGCCTCGTACTCGGCCGCAGCGCTGGCAGCGCCGCTGGTGACCGGTCTCGCGTTGGGGCCCGGGGCGCGCGGCACGATCGAGATCGCGGGCAAGCTATGCACGCTCACGCAGCGTCCGCGCGGCGCCCACGTCGAGGCGGATGAGATCATCATCGCCGACGACGGCGACTGGGAACTGGCGCTGCAAAGGCCCTAGCCTATACGAGCGGGGGCAACGGCTGGCCGAAGCGCAACACCGCGGTCGAGAACCCGTCTGGCTCCAGGTGAACGATCCGCGCTCCGGATGGCACCGAGTCTGAGTCGAAGGTCTGGGCCTTGGGCTTGAACTGGAAGAAAGTCGAGGGAGCGCTCATGTACCTCGCGTCGCCGCGCTGCTCGCTCGATTCCTGATGGACGTGTCCGTAGAGCACGGCACGCACCTGCGGCGCGGCATCGAGCACCGGCAACAGCTCGTCGGCATCGGCGATCGTCATCGTATCGAGCCATGCGGAGCCGACCGGCACGGGATTGTGGTGCACGACCACCATCGTGGGCATGGATGGTTGTTGGGTCAGCGCGTCGCGCAGCCACTCGATCTGCTCGCTGCCGAGCGCTCCCCAGTCCTGGCCGGGTACCGAGCTGTCCAGCAGCAGAAAACGCCAGCCTTGCGATTCGAAATCCTGTACCAGCTTGTCGCCCGAGGCGATGCTGCGGCCCGCCAGAAGACGAGCCATGCGGCCTGCGTCGTCGTGATTGCCGGGCAAATAATAGACGGGAGCGCCCAGACGCTGCAACTTGCCGGCCAGGCGCAGGTACGACGCCTCGGTCCCATCGGCCGAGCAGTCGCCGGTCACTAGGATGAAGCTGGGCGTGCCGTCGAGCTTGGAGAGCGACTCGATCGCTGCGTCAAGCGCCTGGTCGGGCGCGACGTCCCATAGCTTGGTCGCCGCGTCTTCGAAGAGATGCGTATCCGAGACTTGGATGAAGTACGGCGACGGCACGGTCATGCTTTCGAGCCTGACTTCTAGAGAACTCGGCCCCCGGGCGGTTTGCGCCGTGGGACGCGCGCAGTCCTCCCCGAACGCAGCCATCAAATGCGTCGGCTACAGGGACCGCTTTGCCGCTGCGCCGAAACCCGCGAGAACGGACCAACCCCGCACTAGCGCCGCGTCCGACTCGCTCCGGTCGACGAAGCAGCGACCGATACAGGAGGCGTTCGTGAGTAAACCGATCGAGCCCGAACACGTTCTGCTCGAATTCTATACCACGTGCTCGTTCTACCCCGACACCGAGCCGGCAGCGCAGCCAACACCCCTCTTCGTACTGGGGTTCCGGGAAGGCAGCGAGCCGGTTTTTGTTTGGCTCGTCGACAAAGATCGTTTCGACGGTTCCAAGCTCACCAAAGATCCCTACTGGCAGCACGCGCTCGGCAACCTCGAGGCCTACATGCTCAAGAAGCTCTCCAAGTGCGTCACTGAGGAGAACAGCGTGCACGGGGGCATCGAACTGCTCGTCTCGACATATCAGAATCAGCTGCGTTTCACGCCGCTGACACCGGTCGCAGATCATCCGTTTGGACTGCGCAAGGGTGCGCCGCCCTTGACCGCGGTCTCCTAGCACAAGACCCCCGCGGGCGGCTTTCGAGCCGCTCGCGTCGTATATCGAGGGGCTGATGCTTCATTCAACCCAAGCCGGCCCCGAGCGCGTCATCATCGCCGGCGTCGACACGGGCGACGATCACGCGCTGTTCGACGTCGAGCTTGACGAGCTGGTCGCGCTTGCTCGCGCCGCAGGGACGCACGTGGTCGCGCGCGTCATCCAGCGCCGCCCGAAGGTCGATCCGTCCACATTGGTCGGAGCCGGAAAAGCCGACGAGCTCGCGGCCCTCGTGCGTGAGAAAAATGCCGACGGCATCGTGCTGCTCAACGCCCTGCGCCCGCGCCAGCGCACGGCCTTGGAGAAGATCGTGGGCGCCGATGCGTTTGTCATCGACCGCAACGTCGTCATCCTCGACATCTTCGCGCGCCACGCGCGCACCGCGGAAGGCAAACTGCAGGTCGAGCTTGCGCAGCTGCGCCACCGCGCCGCCAATCTGATCGGCGCCCGTGATGCGCTCTCCCGTCTTGGCGGCGGCATCGGCACGCGCGGACCCGGCGAGACCAAGCTCGAGGTCGACCGCCGGCGCATCCGCCTGCGCATCTCGCATCTCGAGGGCCAGCTCGGAGACGTGCGCAAGCGCCGGCGCGAGCAGCGCCGCACGCGCGAGGGCACGCCGGTCATCGCGCTGGTGGGCTACACGAACGCCGGCAAATCGTCGTTGCTCAACACGCTGACGGGGGCTGACGCGTTCGTCGCCGATCAGCCTTTCGCGACGCTCGATCCCACGCTGCGCAAAGTGCGTCTCGATGGCTCTGAGGCGATCCTCGCCGACACGGTCGGGTTCATCACCGACCTGCCCAAAGAGCTTGTGGCCGCCTTTGCGGCGACGCTCGAAGAAGTCACGGACGCGACGCTGCTGGTGCACGTCATCGACGTGAGCAACCCGTTCTGGCGCCGCCAGCGCGAGGCGGTCGAAGCGCTGCTGGTGCAGTTGGGTGCCGGCGGCAAACCTGTAGTCATCGCGTGGAACAAGAGCGATCTCGTGCCGGTCGCACCGCCGGGCGACGGCGTCGCCGTCTCAGCAAAGACAGGCGCCGGCTTGACCGAGCTGCGAGCAGCGATGCAGCAGGCGCTGCACGGTACGCAAGAGGAGATCATCGCATGAGCGCGTCCATTGCTTCAACCCCTTCGGGCTCGTACGCGGCACTTCGAATGTTTCTCGCCGTCCTGGCGGTGTGGGTCGCGCTCGCCGGCCTGCTCCTCATCTTCGCCACTAACTGGCTTGCCGGAGCGTATGCCATCCCAACCGGACCGGGCGCAGAGTCGGTGGGCTTCTTGATCAAAGCCATTGGGACGGTCGTCTTAGGGTTGAGCTACATGACGTGGTGCGCCTCTCGCGATCCCGTGCGCTATGTGGGGATCATCGACGCGCTCATCGTCACGTTGGTGTTGGTCGTGGCGCTGGAGACCTACGAAATCATCGTAGGAAATGCGGATCGGATGTTCCCGCACCATCTGATCCTATGGAGCGCGATAGCCCGAGCGGCCCTCGCCATCGTGCTCTTCGTGATGCGGCCTCGCGCGGCAGGCTGACCTTAGGACTTCGGGGCCCTTTGCTCGCGCTCGAGCAGCCACTGCTTCCGCTTTGCGAATGCGGTGCTGGCCTTTTTGCCCGCGCTATCCTTATATACGACCCGATGCCACGGCACGAGAAACCACAGCGGATTGCGCGAGATGGCACTCGCGGCGGCTCGCACGGCGCGCGGCCGGCGTGCCTCGCGAGCTAGCCACGAATACGGTCGCGTCTCCCCCCACGGGATCGTGCGCGCAGCGAGGAGCACGTCGCGTTCGTAGTCGCGCGCCCAGCTCAAGTCGATCGGCACGTCGTCGCCGCCGGGGCGTTTGGCCGACTTCACCAGCGCGGCTCGGATGCGTGCGGGCACCGGCGCTTCGACGAGCTGCATCTTGAGACGTTTCGCCATCAAGCGCTTCGCGGTGGGCGTGGCGTCGTCCACGAACGCGACGCCGGCGCTGGTCCATGCCGCGCGCAGCCGCTTGCCCTCGACTTCCGTCACGCCGGTCGAACAGACCGGCCGCCATGCCACGTCTGCGCCTAGCGCCCGTAACGGCGCATGATCTCCAGCACGCGATCGTGCGGCAGCGCATACACCGTGTTGCCGTCGCGGCCGGTCATCGTCTGCGCGGAGAGGAGCGCGTTAACGATCGCTTCGTCGGTCGCTTCGATCGTCGCGATGAACAGCGGGTTGATATTGCCCCGATCGAACGCGGTCGGCGTGTAGGTCAGCGCCTTCTCGCCATACGGCACGACGTCGGCGGTGGAGAATGCGAGGATGAGATCGCCGCTGCCTTCGCGAGAGTCGCCGCCGGTGCGCGCATAGCCGAGCGCGGCGCGCTTGCAGATCTCGAGCAGTTGATCGTGCAGCAGCGGCGCGTCAGTTGCGACGATCATGATGATCGACCCCTCGGTCGGATGCGGCTCGACCGGCTGGAGGTCTTTGATCTCAGCGCCGACGGGGACGCCGTCGATGGCGAAATCCTGACGCCGCCCATAGGTGTTGATGTTGACCAGCACGCCGACGGTGTAGCCGCCGTCGGCAACCGATACGACGCGCGACGCCGTACCGATCCCCCCTTTGAACGCGAGCGCGACCGCGCCGGTGCCCGCTCCGACGCCGCCTTGGGCGACCGGTCCGGACGTGGCTTCATCCAGCGCACGCATGACGTCGGCCGGCGTGTTGTGCCGTCCGGCCTGGTCGTTGAGAAACGCGTCGTTGACCTCGGCAACGACCGGCAGGGGCACGTCCTCGGTGTTGCCGATGCCCGGGTACTGCTTGATCATCCACGAGATGACGCCGTCGTCGACTCGGCCCACCGAGAGCGTGTCGGTCAGCACGATGGGCACCTCGAGCCAGCCCGACTCATTGATCCACAGGCTCCCGGTCATCTCGCCGTTGCCGTTGAGCGGCCACGCGGCGGCGTACATGCGCTTGTGCCATATGTCGGTGCGCGGAATGATCGCGGTGACGCCCGTGCGGATCGGGCCGATGCCGGGCGCAAGCCTGCCCTGGCCCTCGATATGCGTGACCTGGCCGACGCGCACGCCTGCGACGTCGGTAATGGCATCATTCGCGCCGGGCGGGAGCGTGCCGATGTGGATGCCCATGCCGGGCGCTTTGGTGTATGGGCCGCTTGCCTGGAACGCAGGCGCGGCCGGCGACGCCGGCATTGCGGTGACTGCGGCGAGCACGAGCGGTACGAGCATGTGTATGATCATGCGCCGCCTTTTCGGTAGGCGGCTGCGGCCGGCCTCGCACGGTCGCGCATCCGCGAGGAACCCGTCGGCGCGAAGCGCAAGGTGAGCGCACCGTGCACCGATCGACGCGGCGTCATTTCATCGCAGGCGGCGTCGCTATGGCAGCTCTTGGGGCCGGACGCGCGCTCGCGGCCACCCATACGCCTGCGCCGCTGCCGCAAGTGATCCGCGTGCGCCTTTACTCCGGCCAAACGATTGCGCGCGTGCAGATCAGCGGCACTGCGCCGCTCGAACTTTCGATCGGCACCGCCACGCGCGAGATGACGGCGTTGACGTTCGATGGCGTGGCCGGCACGCTCACCGGCGATCTGACGAATCTCACGCTCGGCGACGCACCGGTCGTCGTCCGTTCTGCGGCTCCAGTGCTGGTGAGCGCGACAGCCGGCACCGCGCTGCCGTCGCGCCATTACGGCGGGGCGATCACGCTCCAGCGCGTTCGATCGTCTGCGCTCGTGGTGAACGCGATCGACGTCGAATCCTATGTCGCGTCAACCCTGGCGTCTGAGATCAGCCCGAGCTGGGCGGTCGAGTCGATCAAGGCGCAGGCGATCGTCTCGCGCACGTACGGGCTGCGCGCGGCGGTGCATAGCGCCGCCAAAGCGTACGACGTCACGGACGATACGTCGAACCAGGTCTACGAAGGATCCGACACTATCGCGCCGGCGTTCACCAGCGCCGCCGCGGCGACCGCCGGCATGATGATCACCGCGGGGGGAGCGCCGGCGGACGTCTTCTACAGCGCGGTGTGCGGCGGCCATACGGCAGGGTCGAACGAGCTCACCGGACATCCAGGCCCTGCATATCTGTACGGCATCGCCGACACCGACGACCGCGGGCGCCCGTATTGCACGCCCGCGCCGTACTTCGCGTGGGAGAACGCGGTGTCGCCGCAAGCGCTCGGCCAGGTGTTCGGCGATCTTTCGGACATCATCGTGACCGATCGCTGGACGGACGGACGCGCGAAGACGGTGCGCATCGTGCGCCCGGCCACCTCGGCGGACGACGTGGACGGGCATCAGTTCTACACTCAAGTCGGCAGCGTGCTCGGCTATAAAGTGCTGCCCAGCGCGATGTTCGATGTCCGGGAATCGACCGAGGGCTACGTCTTCACCGGACACGGATTGGGGCACGGCGTCGGCATGTGCCAATGGGGCGCGCGCGGACGCGCGAATGCGGGCATGCTCGCCGCCCCGATCGTCGCTGCGTATTTCCCGGGCACGGTGCTGGTCAACCCCAGCCTACATTGAGGCGCGGCCGCTCGCGTCCGCCCACCACTCCCGCTTCGGCGACCAGCGGCCGAACCAATACACCAGCGACTGCCACTTGCCGAACTCCGCGAAGCGCCGACGGATCTGCTTCTCCGTCGGGCGCCTGCCCCTGAAGAGAGCGCGCTTGGCGTAGGCGAACGTCGCGCTGTCCACCGAGATGTGGTCGTAATGGCCGAGCAGGTTCATGAGAAAGTGCGCCGACGACTTGCCGACGCCTTTGAGCGCTAGGAGCTTCTTGAACAGCACGATCGAATCGTCTGTTTGCGACTGCGCCTCGATCGCGTCGAAATCGATCGCGCCGGATTTCTGCGCGCGGGCCAGCTCGATGATGTACGGCGCGCGATAGCCGGCCCGCACGACGTCGCGCAGGTGCTTCTCGCCCGCGCGTGCGATGCGTCCTGGGGAGGGCCACGCTTTGAGTGTCGGATCGCCGGGGAACGGTTCGCCGAGATCCGCGACGCGGTTGATCATGACGACTGCTTGGCTCCACAGCACGTTGGTCCCGAGCACTGTCTTGATCACGTCCTCCCAAAGGGTGGAGGCGCGCATGACGCGTCCGGCGCCGTGCTCGAGCACGTGCGAGAGGTCGGCGCGCTCGCGCGCAAGCGCGTAGAACCCGCGCAGATCCTCGTCGAGATGCAGCATGACGGTGGCGCGGCGCGCCATCTCCTGTGCGACGCCCGGGTCGCCCGCGCGTTCTCCGATCACATCGACCACGGCATCGCGATAGCCGCGACGCGTCGAAGGTTCATCCCGCATCTCGAGCAGCACGACGCTGCCATCCATCAATTGCTCGACGCGCTGCAGTACGCCGCGCGTGCTGTCGAGGCGAAACGGCATGGTCTGATACCAGCCATGAGAGATAGCCGTCGCAAACACCGAAAACGGCTTGCGCACGGGTATCCTGACCTGCTCGGAGCTTTTCATTGGTGCGCTGCGTTCGGCGCCCGGCGCAGGCGCCCCTCAGTGTCGCCGTGAACTCAAAGCCGCATGCAGTCCCCGGCTCACCAGCGCGATACGGCGGACGAGCGCGGCCGCGAACTCGCCAAACGCGTGCTCGCGTCCGATTGGCGGGCGTTGGCGCGCGCCATCACGCTGATCGAGAACGACGATCCGGCCGCCGCGTCGCTGGTCTCGGCGCTGTATCCGCGAACCGGGCGCGCGCACATCATCGGAGTCACCGGCCCGCCCGGCGCCGGCAAGAGCACGCTCGTCGACGATCTCACGGCGGTGATCCGCAAGGGCGGCCAGAGCGTGGGCATCGTCGCGGTCGATCCGTCGAGCCCGTTCACCGGCGGCGCGGTGCTCGGCGACCGCGTGCGCATGCAGCGCCACGCCGGCGACAGCGGCGTCTTCATCCGCAGCATGGCGTCGCGCAAGAACGCGGGCGGATTGGCGCCGGCGACCCGGGAGGTCGTGCGCGCGCTCGATGCCGCCGGCCGCGACGTCGTCATCGTCGAGACCGTCGGCGTCGGCCAGATCGAGCTCGAGATCGTCAAGGTCGCCGACACGATCATCGTCGTGACGGTCCCGGGCCTGGGCGACGGCGTGCAGACCATCAAAGCCGGCCTGCTCGAGATCGCGGACATCTTCGTCGTCAACATGGCGGATCGCGCGGGCGCGCACCAGACGGTGGCGGATCTCAAGTCTATGCTGACATTGGGCGGCTCTGAAGAGCGGCGCCGGCGCTGGAAGCCGCCAGTGCTGGAGACGATCGCCACGACCGGCCAAGGCGTCGAGGAGCTATGGCAGGCGTGCCAGCAACACCGGCTCGTGCTCGAGGCCGACCAGCGCATGGGCCGCTCGCGCGATCACCTGCGCGATGAGGTGGTCGAGGCCGTGAAGCGCCACGTCGGCGAATTCGTCAGCGCCCAGCTGTCGAGTGACGGCGCGATGGAGCCCGTGTTGGCGGCCGTGCTCGCGCGCGAGCTCGATCCGCGCGCCGCGGCGCGCAAGATCGTGGACCAGCACCTGCACCGTTCGAGCGGCTAGTCGATATCCACGCGCATCAGCGTCTGCTGCAGCAGCGCGCACACCGTGGTCTTGCCGCCGCGGATCGCCTCGACGTCCACCCTGCACACGCTGATCGTCTTGCCCGTTCGGATGACCTGGCCGTAGGCGACGAGCTCTTCGCCGATCGCCGGCGCGAGCAGGTTGATCGTGAACTCGACGGTCAGCACCTCTGAGGCCGAATCGAATAGCGTCAACGCCGCATAGCCGCCCGCCGAGTCGGCGATCGTGCTGGTGACGCCCGCGTGGAAAAAGCCGTGCTGCTGGGAGAGCTCCGGCCGGTACGCGACGCCGATCGAGCACACGCCCGGCTTCAGATGTAGTATGCGTGCGCCTAACAGCGTCATCGCGCCCTGGCGCGCGAAGCTCTCGACCACGCGCTGCTCCCAATGCTCGTCGACCGGCGTGAAGCGCTCGCTCATATGGTGACGACCTCGCCCACCTTCGCCACCTGCGTCGGAAAACCGTACTTCGCCGCCACTGCCGTGGCGAGCGACGCAGCCGCCGCCGGGTCGGCATGCACCAGGTAGACTTGCGGCTTGTCGGTGAACCCGCCGAACCAGCGCAGCAATTCGTTCTTGTCCGCGTGCGCCGAAAAGCCGTCGATATGCGCGATGGTCGCATGCACCGGGATAGGAACGCCCATGATCTTGATCGTCTTGGCGCCGTTCAACAGGACGTTGCCCGGTGTACCCGGCGATTCGAAACCGACGAAGCACACGGTGTCGTTGGGGCGCGGCAAGCGATTGCGCAGGTGGTGCTGCACTCGGCCGCCGTTGGCCATGCCGCTGGACGAGATGATTACCGCCTTCGAGACTAGGTCGTTTAAGCGTTTCGAATCGTCCACCGTTTGCACCATGGTGACGCGCTGCGCTCCCATGCAGTCCGCTTGCGCGCCGAACTGCTGCTGCAGGTTTATGCGCATCGCTTCCGGATGACGCGCCATGATCTCGCTCGCCTGGTTGCCCATCGGGCTGTCGACATAGACGTCGACCTGCGGAATCGCTCCGGCGCGCTGCAGCCCGCCGATCGCATACAGGATCTCTTGCGTGCGTCCGATGGCGAATGCCGGGATCACGAGCACGCCGTTGCGTTTGTACGCGGCGTTGATGACGGCGCCGAGATCCACTTGCGGATCGTTGGTGGGATGCAAGCGGTCGCCGTACGTCGACTCGCACAGCACGACCGTGCTCTCGGCGACCGGGGTGGGATCGTTGAGCAGCGGCCGGCCGTAACGCCCGAGATCGCCTGAGAACGTCAGCTCGCCTTCCTTGAACCATAGCTGGATGATCGCCGAACCGAGGATGTGGCCCGCGTCGACCAGCTGGAAGCGGCAACCGGCGATGTCGCTTCGATCCTCATCATACGCGACTGGCTTGAAAAGCTTTGTCACGGCCGTGACGTCGTCGTCGGTGTACAGCGGCGTCGTGTGCAGGCCACGTTCAGGATGGCGTTTTGCGCGCTGCGCCTCATCTTCTTGCAGACCGGCCGAGTCGCGCAGCACCAGCGTCGCCACGTCGATGGTGGCGGGGGTTGTGTAGACAGGACCGGTGAAGCCTTGCTGCGTCAGCGCCGGCAGATATCCGCAATGATCGAGATGCGCGTGCGAGAGCAGCACGGCGTCGAGCGTCTTGGGGTCGACCGGTGGGGGCGTCCAATTGCGTTGCGTCAACTCCGGCAAGCCCTGGAACATGCCGCAATCCAGCAGCACGCGCGCGCCGGAATCGGTTTCGACGAGGTGTTTGCTGCCGGTTACGACGCCCGCGGCGCCGATGAAGCTGATGCGGGCCATTGCCCATCCTCCGTTGGCGCCGACTCGACGAATGTCGAGGGATGACGATAGTGCGACGTCCGGTATTCTTCGATGCAGCGCTGCACGAGTCGTCGGGGATCATGGTCGTAGATGATGCAGGCACCCGTCCGCTTGCCCAGTTGTGGGACCAGCTCGGGCAATGCGTCTGCGATGCCGCCCGAGCCCTGCAGCACGCCGATGAGCTTGCCTTCGTCGAACGCGATGCAGAACTCGCCCAGCGTGCCCGAGCGGCCGCCGACGATGATGATGATATCCGATGAGTGGATGTTGTGGACTTCGCGCCCCATCAGGCCGCTGCCCGTATAGATGATGGCATCGTACGCGTCCACGGGCGAGTCGTAGCGCTTGACGTGCTCGCTGCGCGAGAGCGCGGGCGAGATGCCGATGGATAATCCGCCGGCCGCCTGCGCGCCGCGCGCCGCATCGTAGGGCAGGCCCGGGCACGCGCCGGTGATCAAGCTGCAGCCGGATTCCGCGATCGCGCGCCCCAGCTCAAACGCCTTCGCGCGGATCTCGGGCAGCAAGACGCCGCCTGACGCGCCCATGACGCCGAAGGAGCGCACCGTCGGATCATTGTCGGGATCGTACGACGGGTCGACGTCCATCGCGATGTCGGGCGGGTGCGGATGCGACCGCTCTTGCCGCACGGGGTCATCGCCGCTTGAGAACTGCGGGTCCGTCATGGTCGGCGCGCTGTTCGGTCTAAAGCCGCAACCGGCCTGCGCACGCAGGCGCGGCGACCAGGCTTCCCGAGCGGCTCAGCCGTATAAAGAGATGTGCACACTCGTCCGGATGTTCGTAATATCGCGATCGTCGCCCACGTCGACCACGGCAAGACGACGCTGGTCGACGCCATGCTGCGCCAAGCCGGCGTGTTCCGCGACCCGTCGCAGGCGGGCGATCTGGTCATGGATTCCAATCCGATCGAACGCGAGCGCGGCATCACCATCTTGGCCAAGAACACCGGCATCGTGTGGGGCGACGTCAAGGTCAACATCGTCGACACGCCTGGCCATGCGGATTTCGGCGGCGAGGTCGAGCGCGTCTTGCAGATGGTCAACGGCGTGCTGCTGCTGGTCGACGCGGCCGAAGGCCCGCTGCCGCAGACCCGCTTCGTGCTGCGCAAGGCGCTCGAACAAGATCTGCCGGTCGTCACCGTCATCAACAAGATCGACCGCAAGGACGCGCGGCCGGTCGAGGTGCTCGACGAAGTGCTCGCGCTCTTCATCGACGTCGGCTGCGCCGATCACCAGCTCGATTTCCCCGTGATCTACACCAACGCGCGCGCCGGTACCGCTACCAGAGAGCTCGCAAATCCCGGCAGCGATCTGCGTCCGCTCATGGACGCTATCATCAAGCATATCCCAGAGCCGCCGGGCGATGACGAGGGCCCGTTCCAAATGCTCGTGTCGAACATCGACCACAACGAGTACGTCGGGCGCATCGGTATCGGGCGCATTTTCCGCGGCGTCGTGCGGCCGGGCGACCCGATCGTGCGCATCCGCGGCGCCGAACGCACCACGCATCGCGTCACCAAGATCTTCGAGTTCTTCGGCTTGCAGCGCCGCGAGCTCGCGCTGGCGCGCGCGGGCGACATCATCGCGCTCTCGGGCGTGGAAGAGGTCAACATCGCCGAGACGCTGGCGGACGCCAATGAACCTGAAGCGGTCGATGCGGTGCTGGTGGATGAGCCGACGGTCTCGGTGGATTTCGTCGTCAATACCTCGCCCTTCGCCGGGCGCGAGGGCAAGTATCTGACCAGCCGCCACCTCAAAGAGCGCCTCGAGCGCGAGCTGGAGAGCAATGTGGCGCTGCGTGTTGAGCCGACCGATTCGCCCGACACGTTCCACGTGTCCGGACGCGGCGAGCTGCATCTCTCGGTGTTGATCGAGACGATGCGGCGCGAAGGCTACGAATTGGGCGTCTCCAAGCCGCAGGTCATCGTCGTGGAGCGCGACGGCCAGCGCATGGAGCCGATCGAGTACGTAGTCGTCGACGTCGCCGAGGAGTACGCTGGCTCGGTGATCGAGTCGCTCGGGCGGCGGCGCGCGAAGATGCTCAACATGGTGGGCTACGGCTCGCAGCAGCGCCTCGAATACACGATGCCGACGCGCGCGCTCTTCGGGCTGCGCAACGAGCTCTTGACGCTCACTCGCGGCACGGCCGTCATCAACCATACCTATTACGATCACCAGCCGCTGGCCGGCGAGATCCCCGGCCGCAACACCGGAGTGCTCATAAGCGCGGAGACCGGCATCGCCACCGCATATGCCCTCGACAATCTACAAGCGCGCGGCGCGTTCTTCATCGCGCCGCAGACAGAGGTCTACGAAGGCATGATCGTCGGACGCGGCAAGACCGACGACGATATCACGGTCAACGTCTGCAAGGCCAAGAAGCTGACGAACATGCGCGCGTCCGGGTCGGACGACGCGCCCAACCTGCCGCCGCCCGAGCCGATGTCGCTCGAACGCGCCCTTGAGTTCATCGAGGATGATGAACTGGTCGAGGTGACGCCCAAGTCGATCCGCTTGCGCAAGCGCGTGCTGACCGAGGACGGACGCCGGAAATCGAAGATGGCCGCGCGTCAACGCGCAGCCGCCGTCTAA